>CAIVOB010000097.1 GCA_903907475.1 Candidatus Omnitrophota bacterium | reverse complement strand
TTAATTTTAAAACCTTGCGCAAAAGCATCCTTAGAGATCCGTATCCAAACCATATCCCGCTGCCCCATATGCATAAGGCCCATGGCATAATTAATGAAACGATGAATCTGCCGTTCAAGAATTGGTTCAAAATCCTTTTGCATTTTACGGCCGAAAACTTCTACGATGATCGCCAAAGGTAAAACGCTAGATCCTTCCGGCAATGCATCAATATCCGGACCAATCAATTCAATGCTTCCGTCTTTAATCTCCGCTTCAGCTTTAGAAACTAAAAATTCAAAAGCTTTACTCGCTTTAGAACCGAATTCCACCGCCAGCTGTTCCCGGCGCACGCGCTCACCTTCAAAGGCAGCGGCATAAGGCACCGGAATTGCGACCTCCGACATCTTAACCTTAATTCCTCGAGTAATAACACATTTTTCCGGTATTTTCCGGTAATCTTTTTCTACCACTAAAGCTTCAAATAATGTTGAGTCAATCTTTCCTAATTGCGGAAAATCTAAATCTGTAATAATTGGAAAACCGAACGCTAAAGCCCCAAATCCCGTGGCTGCCAAAGCCTCGTCGGCATGACTAAGTAAAAGTACAAACGCCAAAACGCGCTGACGCAGGTATTCTAATACTCCAGACCATTGCCCAGGTTTATTTCCACCATAAATTAAAGGCGCGCGCAAAGCAAAATTTAAAGCATAAATTGCCGAAAGGTAATCATCACCCAAAGCCACGATATAATTTTCTAAACCCAGCTGCACCCCTTTATTCTCCAGCTGCGCTTTAAAAGTCTTTCCCTCGAAATTACCCGCAAGTAGACAAACAATGCTCTTAGATTGAAAATCACGTACTAACTCCAGCGCCGCCTGCGCATCTTTAGCCGGGCCCAAAATCACCGCGATCCCTGAAATTCTTCCATCAACTAATTGCAAACCTAAAGAACGCAAAATATTATCCGGAATAAATCCTAACCCACCTTGCGGATGTTCTTGCGTCAGCACTGCCAAAGCGGCCAAAATCTCTTCACAAACCAAACTCGCAATTCCTGGATTAAAAATTCCACCCAAACTAGTAAGCACTAAACCACTAGCGGTAGGCTGCTGGTGCGCTAATTTTTGCGCTTCTTTAAAAACCGTCAAACAATCATTTAAATCTCGAACTTCAATATTTAAAAGCGCATTAATCAAAGGTAAATAATAATTTGTACCCGGAAAAGCGATTTTAGTCGCCCCGCCCTTTTGAGCAATCAGCGCTTCAAGCCTTTCTTGAGTAAGATCTAAAATCCGCGTTGCTCCCTGAATCCCTAAATTTGTTAATGCCTCAATTGACATCGCTTTAACTTCCTGGCTTTTAAATAATCCATCCACCATTTTCTGTACATCTTCCTTAAAATCTAAACTTCCGGAAACGATTGCCCCGCAAGCGAGAACACTTTCTAAATTCGTGCGCATCTGCGCATCCACCACCACCGTATCTTTATCTAAAATCAGAGCGGTATCTTTAAATAATTCAATATTCCCTTTTAAATCCCCCATCCAAACTACCGCGCCCACGCCGAAAGCTTTACCGTTTTTTAATTTAATCGCCTGCACCTGGCCTTCACCGATAATCTGATCCAATGCTTCAGGTACTAATTCTACTCCAGCAGGCAAAGAAAAATCCGAAAATTTATTCTCACTTAACAATTTTACTTCAACTTTAAACTTTTTCGCAATCGCGCCGGCGACTTCTAAAGCTAAAACATCCGTTCCCACCAAACAAACAGGCTCGCAAAGTAAAAACTTCTGAAATTCCAAAATCTCCGCTAAGCGATAAAAATTAAAAACGCCTTTTTTCTTGGCCCCGGGAATATCCGGATCGCTAAAACGCTTGCCCGTGGTAACGATTAAATAATCGTAACTTAAACTCCCCTTTACTTTAAAATAAACCGTTTTCTTAGCGGCATTAATACTCACAACTTTCCTGCCCAAAATAAGTTCTAAATTATTTTGCGCGTAATAAGATTCGTTTGCGAAATACAATTGCGCTAACGAAATATCTCCCGCGATAAATTTAGCTAAATTTTCACGTTCATAAGGCAAGCACTCTTCTTCCGAAACCAGGATAACCTGAGCTTGAGCGTCGGCAGCTCTTAATTTTAACGCGCTTAAATAACCGGCGCTAGATGCGCCGACAATCACAAATTTAGACATTATAACCCCGCAGCATCTAAAACCGATGGGACAATTTTATCCCAACCGACCGGAATAATATGGATACCCTGACAGCTAGATTTTATCTGTTTTATAAAACGACTGGCAATCTCAATTGAGGTTGCGACTTTATCTTTAGCCTCCTCCATCTCTTTAATTAAAATATCATTAATGAAAACTCCCGGAACATGTTTATTTATGTAGCGGGCCATGGACGCGGATTTAAGCAAGATAATCCCGGGTATAATCGGCGCCTTTAGATGCTTCGTTAAAAATAAAAATTTCTCAAAAGTTTTTAAATCATAAACTACCTGGGTTTGGAAAAAATCCGCTCCCGCCTCAAGCTTTTTCTCCATCTTAATAATCTGCGGTTCAAGCGGGTCAGCGCCGGGATTAACCACTGCCCCTAAACAAAATTTCGGGCTCTCACCGCTAAGCTTATTTCCTTGCATATCCTGGCCGGATTCTAACTTTTTGGCCACCTGCAACAGTTGCACCGAATCTAAATCAAACACCGCTTTAGCCTGTGGATGATCTCCTAAGCTCGGGTGGTCTCCGGTGAGAATCAAAACATTTTGAATCCCTAAAGCGGCGGCCGAAAGTAAATCTGATTGCAAAGCCAAACGATTGCGATCGCGGCAAGTTAACTGATAAATCGGTTCAAAACCCTTATCTTTTAACAAAAAACTAGCAGCCAAAGAACCCAGGCGCATCACCGAACTTTGCAAATCCGTAATATTAAATGCGTCCACGCGCCCCTTTAACAACTGCGCGTTAGTCAATAACCTTTGGATGCTCACTCCCTTATCCGGGCCCATCTCCGAAGTAATTAAAAACTCCCCGCGGCTTAATTTTTCTTTAAAGTTCATTTATCTTTTTCCTACCATTTTTTAAAAATCAATATTGCCGCACCGATAATCATTAAAAAACCGGCCAAATAATTCCATTTTAGACCCTCTTTGAGATAAACCACGCTAAAGATCGAAAAAATAATCAAAGTTATTATCTCTTGAATAGTTTTTAATTGCGCGGCGCTAAATTGGCTATGCCCAAAACGATTCGCCGGGACCTGAAAACAATACTCCACTAAAGCAATTAACCAGCTCACAAGAATCGCCAATCCCAATGGTGAGTTTTTATAACGCAGATGGCCATACCAAGCGATGGTCATAAAAATATTAGAAAAAATTAAAAGAACAATCGTGCGCATAAAACTAATTTTCTTGCTGTAATTTCGTTGCCTCAGTTAAATTACGCATTAAAATACTGACCGTTAAGGGGCCCACTCCTCCAGGAACCGGGGTAATAAAACTCGCCCGCTCTTGGGCGGCAGCAAACTCTACATCCCCGACGATTCTTCCATCAACGCGATTAATACCGACGTCGATTACAATCGCTCCATTCTTAATCCACTCCCCTTTAATTAAACCCGCTTGGCCGACAGCAACAATAAGTATTTGCGCGCCCCGCACATGTTCTTCTAACTTACCGGCTTGAGTTGTCCCGACATGACAGATCGTCACCGTGGAAAACTTATCTAATAAAAGCATCGCCAAAGGCTTGCCGATAATTTCGCTACTGCCGACAATCACTACTTCTTGGCCGTATAAATTAACACCCGTAAAATTTAAGATTTCCATTACCGCATTCGCAGTGCAAGCGACAATTCTGGCTTGGCCGAAAACTAATTTTCCGATATTTGCCGGATGCATACCTTCAACGTCTTTTTTGGGAGCGATAAATTCACAGATTCTTTGATAATTAATTCTTGCCGGTAACGGCATTTGCACAATAATGCCATTAATCATACTATTTTGATTAAGCTCAATCACAGCATCGATTAATTTATCTTCCGAAATCTCATGAGAAAATTGCAATAATTTATAAGTAATCCCTAAATCCTGCGCCGCTTTGCTCTGTGAATTAACATAAGCCACCGCACCGGGATCATCACCGACCAAAATACTCGCTAAAACCGGGGCGACCTTAAAACTGCGCAACGCAATCTTAATATCTTGATTAATTTTACCCGCCACCAATTTACCTTCTAATAATTTTGCCAACCCGCGCCTCCGTAGACTTGCGAATTTTAGTAATTTGTTTGGACAACTGCTTAATTTCTTTATTTAAACTGTCAGTAAGTTGCTGCTGTTTTAAATTTTTTAAATTAATTTTAATATTCCAACTGGCGCAAATAAAAGCCGCGTCCAACAGGACTACCGCGATGGCCAAATCACTAACCAGATTGAGATTACTTTTGGCAATTAACGGCGGACATAACTCTGCCGCTTGAGCGCAAAGTCGCGCTAATTCCAACGGCACATCTAAAGCCTGTTGAGGATTTTTACTCCGATAAGCTAAAACATCTAAATCTACTAAAACTAAAAATTTTTTTCTTAATTTTTCGGATTTAGACAGTGTCTCTTCCAACTCATGCGTAAAACTAAGGTATTGAGATTTACCAAGCGTAAAATTTACCACCATGCTAATTAAACTTGCTCCCAAAGCAGCATTTAAAGCCGCCGCCGATCCGCCTCCAGGAGCGGGAAGTTTAGCACTTAAATCATCTAAATATTTACTTAAACTTTGCGCTTGATATTCCATATTTAGAAATTAAAAACCCGAAGATAATCCAAAAGCATCTTTAATTAAATTTATTTTATAAGTTTGCCCGTAATCTAAAATTGCCAAAACATCAAAACGCGCCTGGCGCTCCAAACAATGATTAACTTTTAAATAATAAAGCGCGCTTTTAGCAATTTGTCTTTGTTTGGCGCCTGAAACAGCTTCTTGCGGGGCGCCGAAGCGCTCTGAATGCCTGGCTTTAACTTCAATAAAACAAATAATCTTTTGGTCTTCGGCGATAATATCAATTTCGCTGAATTTCGTCCGGTAATTAATTTTTAAAATTTTATACCCTTGGGCTTTTAAAAATTCTTGCGCTTTTTTTCCGCAAGCTTACCGAATACTAAGTTTTTCCCAGGCACTTTAAAAAACTCTTTCTATGAATTAAGCTTGGCCCAATCTGCTTTAAAATCTGTCGATGCGCTAATGTCGGATAACCTTTGTGCTGGCTAAATCCATACGCCGGATAAAGCATACCAAAATGCTCCATCATCTTGTCCCGCGCCACCTTCGCTAATATCGAAGCGGCGGCAATACTCAGTGATTTATTATCTCCCCGCACAATACTTTGGTAAGGAAGATTTAAATCCAAACGCATATTCCCGTCAATTAAAACAAAAACCCGCTTAATTTGCGCTGCTGTTAATTGCTGCGTTAATCGCGTCAGCGCCTTTTGCATCGCCAAAATTGTTGCTTGAAGAATATTAATCTGGTCAACTTTGCGATGATTTACTGCACCCCAACTAAAATAAGCTTTAGTTTTAATTTCTAAACTCGCCGCCAATCTTTGAGCGGGAGTTAATTTTTTAGAATCCGTAACACGATTAATAAAACTAAAATCTTTTAACAATACTGCCGCTGCGACCACCGGCCCGGCTAGCGGCCCCCGACCAACTTCATCAACTCCGATTATTAAATCATAACCTTGAGCTTTCAATTTTTTTTCGTAACTTTGCACTAATGCGCTTCTTCTTTATTTTCAATCTTAGTGGCATGCTTTCCAACCTTACCTCTAAGATAATAAAGCTTCGCTCTTTTCACCTTGCCTAAACGAAGCACCTCAATCCGTTCAATCGCCGGAGAATAAAGTAAAAATACGCGCTCAATACCTTCACCAAAAGATACTTTTCTCACAGTAAAATTAAGCTTCATCCCCGAACCGCTTTTGGCGATAATTACTCCCTCAAAAGGATGCAGCCGAAATTTATCTGCCCCTTCAGCAATTTTAGTTAAGACCTTCACCGTATCCCCCACATTAATCGCGGGCATCTCTTTTTTAACAAACTGCGCATCAATCATTTTTAACTTATCCATTACCCCTGCTCCTTTCTGTTACCTTTATATTTTTTTAAGTAAATCCGGTCTTTTGGACCTTGTTTGGCGCAAGGCTTGAAGTTGACGCCAAGCCTTAATTTTATCATGCGCGCCGGTAAGTAAAACTGGCGGCACCTTCCAACTCCGAAATTTAGCCGGACGGCTATACTGCGGATATTCTAATAGATTACCTTCGAATGACTCAAAATTCAAGGAATTTTTATCACCCAGGACCCCAGGGATAAGCCGCACAATACAATCAACTAAAACCATCGCTGCCAATTCTCCTCCGGTTAGAACATAATCTCCAATCGAGATTTCTTCATCCACGAGATGCTCCCGCACCCGCTCATCTACCCCTTCATAATGGCCGCAAATTAAAATTAAATTCTTCTCTTGCGACAAGCGCTTCGCCTGAATTTGGTTAAATTTTTTACCTTGCGGAGACAATAATACAACTTTACTTTTACCCCGGATCTTTCTTTTAATTGCCTGCACCGCCCTAAATATCGGCTCAACTTGTAAAAGCATTCCCGGCCCCCCGCCAAAAGGCCGGTCATCAACCTTGCGATGCTTATCTAAAGAATAATCTCTTAAATTATGCTTAAAAATCTGCACCTTGCCTTTTTCCTGCGCGCGCTTAATAATAGATTGATCTAATACCGCAGAAAACATTTCCGGAAAGATAGTAATAATATCTAGGCGCATAATTTATTATTGTAATCGCTTAAAAATAACTGTTTAAACTGGCTAAATTTATCTTCGCTAATCGCCTGACGAATTTTACGCATTAAATCCAAAAAGAAATAAACATTGTGTAAACTAAGTAGCACTAGCCCGAGCATCTCTTTGGCATTAAAAAGATGCCTCAAATAGGCGCGCGAAAAATTTTTACAAACATAACAAGAGCATTGCGCATCCAAAGGCCGAAAATCCTGTACATAAGCGGCATTTCGAATAATTATTTTCCCGGTACTCGTAAATGCCGTGCCATTCCTGCCGTAACGCGTTGGAATAACACAATCAAACATATCTACTCCCCGATCCACCGCTTCGACGATATCAGAGGGATAACCAATCCCCATTGCATAGCGGGGTTTAGTCTCCGGAAGCAATCCCGCTACTAAATCGATAATATTATAAATTATGCTGCTGGACTCACCCACGCTTACTCCCCCGATAGAGTAACCATCGAAATCTAAATCCACTAAACGCCGAGCACAATCCCGACGGAGATCTTCATAAGTTGCGCCTTGGACAATCCCGAATAATTTCTGAGAGGGATTTTTATGCCGCGCTTTAGAACGCTTCGCCCAGGTAATCGTACGCTCTAAAGCCACTTGCGCTTCATATTTAGTACAAGGATAATGCACGCATTCATCTAAAGGCATTATAATATCCGCGCCCAACACCGCTTGAATATCTACCACATCTTCCGGAGTTAAAAAATGTTTTAAGCCATCAATATGCGATTGAAATTCCACCCCTTCATCATGCATCTTGCGGAAAAGTGCCAGGCTAAAGATCTGATAACCACCGCTATCGGTAAGGATCGGTTTATTCCAACTCATAAATTTATGTAATCCCCCGGTTTGCTTGATTACTTCCATTCCAGGACGTAAAAATACATGATAAGCGTTAGACAAAATAATTTGAGCGCCGGCAGCTTCTAGATCTTTAAACATTAACCCCTTAACCGTGGCATGAGTTCCCACAGTCATAAAAGCCGGTGTATCAATTTCTCCATGCCCGGTCAAAAGCTTACCTAATCGCGCGCGACTGAATTTATCTTGATGAATTAGTTTATACATAATTAAATAATAAGCATGGCGTCGCCATA
>CAIVOB010000096.1 GCA_903907475.1 Candidatus Omnitrophota bacterium | reverse complement strand
GCCATCTAATCGCTAAGGGAATTACCACCGGATGCGCAATAAGAATTCAAGGCGGGCAATATGTTATCAGTACACGCATAAATCTAAAAGAGAAATCACA
This sequence comes from Candidatus Omnitrophota bacterium, assembly GCA_903907475.1. Classification (GTDB taxonomy): domain Bacteria; phylum Omnitrophota; class Gorgyraeia; order Gygaellales; family Profunditerraquicolaceae; genus UBA6249. Next base: position 5,742 of record CAIVOB010000096.1, on the reverse strand, counting down.
ACCAAAACTCGAACCAATAAGAATCCGCAACAATAGCTTAGTTGAGCCCATAAATTAACCCCCAAAGAGGCCATTTCTGCCTACAGGTCTACTTCCTATAATATATCTTATGTTAACTTGTCTCTCTTGGCATGCTTTCCATAAGACTATAGAAGACAACAAGTTATAAAAGTATGTTTTTAACCTGTGGACAAGGCAATTCTTTTTTACTTAAACTTACCGCTCTTTCCCAACCTCGACATCCTGAACTTAAAAGCTGCAGCACCTTCCTGGGATTTTTTGCGTTTAATGAGGAATTTTTATGCCCGGGTTAAAGCAGTAATTGCAGGATAAATTGACCCCTCTCCAAAGCGGTTATTAATGCGGTCTAAGGCCTTAACTAAACCCTCCCTGCGGATTTCTTCCTTAAATAGGGGCTGATAGATGCCCCAAGCAAGACTGCCACAGGTAACCCCAATTGCCCGAATTCTGGGATTTTTAGTGGCTAATTTACCCATAATCCTTAACGCTTTTTGATAAATCTCAAAACCATCATTGGTTTGATTTTGATAAGTTTTCTGCGCCCCAAAATTTCCCATTTCCGGGCCGGATAAATAAAGATGTATTGTGGAACTCACTAAATTTTGTTGCCTGAGCCTGGTGGCAACCATTTCTGATAAAAGCCTAATCCAGGCGCAAACAACCTGGGGGTTTCTTTCAGAGTTTGGTAAGGTATACGAATGGCTCACCGACTTAGGCTTTTCTTTAGACTTACCGGGATTTTCACTAAAACTTTCGCAAGTTTCATCAAAAAAAGCCGGTAAGTTTAGGTAGAGATCCCAGCAACTTTTTAAGCCTTGCGCGATAAAAATCTGACCGGTTTTTCCACCCATTCCGCAAAGTTTATCTAAAGAAGTTTGGCGTAAAGTTGCTTCAAGATTGGCATCATTAATTAAGCTTATGCCATCAGGTTTATTAAGTTTAGAAGCCAATTTTGCCAAAAGCCAATTTTTGGCAACTCCGACCGAAGCAGTAATGTTAAAGTTTGCATAGATCTGCGCCCTAATTTTTTGGGCTAATTCCAAAGGATCCGAATGCCCAGAAACATCTAACTGAAACTCATCAATTGAAGCGTAATTTAAAGGTAAATCATAGCCCTTTAAAAGCTCGAAAATCTGCTCCGAAGTCCAAATATATTTACCCTGATCCGCCACGACAAACTCACAACTTGGGCAAATAGCAAAGGCCTGGCGCGAAGGCATTCCGGAATGAATCCCTAAAATCTTGGCTGGATAACTAGCCGCGCAAACTACCGTTTGCAGTTTACTAGCCCGAGCGCCAATAATCAAAGGTTTACCTTTTAAACGCGGATTAATTGCCTGCTCAATCGAAGCAAAAAAAGCATCCATATCAATATGTAGGATCATGATTAGCTCATAGGTGTTAGCTCATGGCTCATAGGAAAACACATTAGCTCATAGGTGTGAGCTCATAGGAGAATCTTGACCTATGAGTTATCAGCTATGAGCCATGAGCTAACTAATTAACTTATCAATCTGCCAATGGAAGGTAAAATTATTAAAAGACAGCTGATAAAGCTGGCCGGCACTTGATACAGAAAAATAATTTACCAAAGCCTGGCCAATACGTTCCTGCCAATTATAAGTAATTGCTTCAATCTGATATTCTTTGTCATGCCAAATAAAACTTTTAGGAAAAATCCGCGTGTGTTTAAAATTTACCAAAACTTCAATCCGCTCATTTAAAGCCTCCGGATTAAAACCAGCAATTTCTGGCTCAAAGCGATCCCAGCGCGCCTTAGGGCTAAAACTATTCGGATTCATCGCTTAATATTTTCTAATCACGGTAATTAATTTTCCGATCACTTTAAATTCTTCAAAAATCGGCGGATAATTAGCATTAGCGGCTTCGAGGTGAAACTTACCGGCTTTACTACGCAATCTTTTTAAAGTTACTTCATTATTATCTAGAAGCGCGGCAACAATATCGTTATTGTCGGCATTGGGACGTTTCTTGATTACGGCAATATCGCCATCCAGGATCCCAGCATCAATCATACTATCGCCTTTAACCCTTAAAGCAAAAACATCATCAAAACCCAAGCGCCCAAGAAACAAATCATCGGCATCAACATAACCTTGAATTTCTTCATAAGCCAAATTCGGCTTACCGGCCATAATGGTACCAACAATCGGAATCTTATTAAAACCTGCGCGTTCCGTTAATTCAATCGCTCGAGATTTATTATTCATGCGCCGCACCAAACCTTTCTGCATTAAAGCTTTCAGATAATCCCGGACCGTACCGGTAGATTTAAATCCCAGCTCCTCTCCTATTTCACGAATCGTAGGAGGGAGCCTCTCCCCTATTCGTTGACGGATAAAATTAAGCACCTTCTCCTGCTTTGGCGTCAAAAACGGCTTGTTCTTCATTAATATAGATATACCACACAAATGTGTGGTTTGTCAAGAAAAAAAATAATTTAGCCCTTAAAACTAGTTCCGATCAGAAAACCCTTGGCCTTTTCTGCTAGCTTATAACGGGAAACGATCTCCCAAAATGCCCTGCTGTGATTCGGCTCAATCAAGTGCGCCATTTCATGCAACACCACATAGTCCCTGACCCATTCCGGCATCAGGCCGATTTTATGCGAAATGCGAATATTAGCCGAGCGATAATTACAACAACCGAATTTACAATTTTGATCCGCGACATATTCGATTGAATTAAGCTTGAGCTTATTGTCAAAAAAACGCGCGTTAATCCTACGGGCCCGCTCTAGCAGATTATCACTTCGGCCTAATTCATCCTTAATTATTTTTCGCGCAAATTTTGCTCTAAAATCTTCCACAATCTTATCCAAACGCTCCTGAGAAAGCATTAAAGGCGCGCTCACTAAAAGCGTTTTATCTACTAAACGCGCGCTCACTGTACGCAAGCGCCTTTTACTACGAGTGACTTTTATTTCCATTAATTATTTATACTTTTATCTGATTTAATTTATTTTTCCAGAAACATCTGTTACCGCTTGGCGATAAGCACAAAGGTCGCAATCATCTGCCGGTTCAGGAATATTTTGGCTATTTAAACATTGATAAATTTCAGCAATTGTGCCATTTACCCAACTGTCATCCCCAACATAAGGAATAAGCGTGAGAACAAATTCTAACTTTCCATTAAACTTTTCTAAATCCGTTTTGCCATTACAATAAACAAAATATCCGGTCTGAGAAACTTTGTAACCATTGCCCCGAAGCAACCACTGATAAATCTCCATCTGACGTTTATAGCCATCTTGCCAAGTTTTATCTAAAGTATTAATTTCCTCATTTTTGCTGGTCGATTTATAATCCACAACCAGATATTCGCCTTGTGAATTAATCCACAAATCATAAATTGCTCCAAAGATTAATAGATTATGCGCCTTATCTAAAACCTGAACACCCTTAAAATTATTTCTCCACTCCTCAAGTTGGGCAACTTTTGCCGGAAGCGCGTCCACGCCATATTTTTGGACCAAAGGATGCTTTTCCTGACTTTTGCGCAGGAGATCAAATTCTTTTTTTAAAAGCGTATCCACCGCGCTATTTAAAGTATAAGGAAAACTCGGGGGTGCCCCCACTCCTAACCTGCGGTCAAGATAAAAACAACGCGGACAGTTCATATAAAGCTCAATTTTAGAACGACTAAGCTTAAACGGCTCCTTGCTGTTAGGCTGATAAAGATTTTTCTCTCGTTTGGGAGTGTAATATTCAGACATTTATTAACGCACCTCGATCAATTCATAATCTAAGTTACCCAGACCAATCTCCTGCGAATACTTCAATTGCTTTAATCCGTCTTGTTCGGGATGCGTCGCTTTAAAAATATCTTTGCCACAGGCATGATTTACTAAATCAAAACAAGCTTTATCAATACTTACCGGATCCGGCGAAGCAAATATTCCCACATCCGGAGCAATGCGCGGATTTTCCATCCCCCAGCAATCACATTCTTTATTAATTTTATTCGCGAAATTTATAAACCCCACTTTGCCTTTTTTATTCTTAAGCACCGCCAAACTGTATTCAGCCATTTTATTTTGCACTTTATCTCCCGCCGCAAAATCAATAAACATCGCCATCGTTGGGCAAACGCCTAAACAACTAGCGCAACCAATGCATTTTTTAACATCCACGACTGATTTCTTATTTTCTAAATGGATCGCTTTCACCGGACAAATCTTTTCACATTCACCACAGCCAATACAGCGATCAACATGCACCACCGGAGCAACATCGCAATGCTGAGCTAACTTTCCGGCTCTTGAGGCGCAACCCATTCCGACATTTTTCAGTGCCCCGCCAAAACCAGTTAAGATATGGCCTTTAAAATGACTAACTACGGCCAAAGATTTAGCATCCACAAAAAGGCGCGCTAATTTAGCATGTTGAATAAATTTTTGATTAATTTGAACGTCAATAACCTCTTTATCCTGCGTGTCATCAGGAATGACAACCTCAACTCCCGTAGTTTCCTTAGTAAAACCATGCTCCTGGGCTAACTTCCAATGGTCCTGAGAGTTTAAGCGCCGACCGCGATAAAGCGTATTGGCATCCGACAAACAAGCCGTTGCCCCCTGTTTAATAATATCAGCGCAAATCACCCGCAAATGCTCCGGGAGAACAAAACCGGTATTACCTTCTTCACCAAAATGTACTTTCACCACTAGCGCATCATCTTTTTTTACATAACTAAATAACGCACTTTGCGCTAATAATTTTTCTAATTTTTGATTAATAGTTTGCAAATTATCTACCGGACTAAGCGAAATAAAATAAACTTTACTTTTCATAATATTCCTTCTCCTCTAATATTATTCCAAGCAGTGATAAAACATTTGACTGCCTGCCCAATAGATTTATAATCTTTCGCCGCTAACCACTCTTTTCTAAAAACACTGGCGCCAAAAGTAACAGCACTGGCTCCACTGTTAAAATAATCTTTTAAATTTTCCGGAGTTACCCCACCACAGGCCAGCAATTTGATCTGGTCAAAGGGACCTTTTATTTCTTTAAAATATTCTGGACCAAAAAATTTGGCGGGAAAAACTTTCACCATCGTTGCCCCGGCATCCCAAGCTTGGTATATTTCTTGCGGAGTAAGTGCTCCGGGAAAGACGGGAATCTTTCTCTTCACACAATATGCCGCCACTTCCTGAACTAATACCGGCATGACAATAAAACTAGCTTTGCTGGCAAGCGCCAATTTTAAATCCTTCAAATTTAAAACCGTCCCCGCTCCGAGCGTTAAGCGCTCCCCGGAAACCTTCTTGGCAATTTTAATTAATTCCGGAGCATTAGGAGTATTCATCGTAATTTCCAAAGTTCCCAAACCCGCAGAAATTACCGTTTCCACCAACGGCGCAATATTACTTTTATCTGCTCCTCGTAAAATCCCCAAAATCGGTTTGGCTTTAAATTTCACAACATCCATTTATTTATCCGCCTCACCGGTGAGATCCTCATAATATTGGCGATAATTTTCTTTATTTTGACTCTCACGCAAAGCGATCGCCGTGCGCGGGTGCTCGTCTAAAATTCCGGTAATCGCGTAAGGAATAAAATATCCCCATTCAATTTTTTTCTGTAAAGGCACAAACTCTTGAAGCTTACAACACTATCATAGAGAGCAAGACTCCATATATAGTAGCTATCAATAAAATAGACCGCCCAAATGCCAATGTAGAGAAAACAAAAATGG
>CAIVOB010000095.1 GCA_903907475.1 Candidatus Omnitrophota bacterium | reverse complement strand
TCACTCTCGTGTATAACCGGGGCGCGGCCTTCGGGATGTTTAAAAATCAGTTGTTTTTCTTCGTGGTAATTTCAGTTGTCGTTATCCCCTTGATTGTTTATCACTTAAAAAATAAAAAAAATTCTCGTCTTATTAATATCGCGCTGGCTTTAATTTTAGCGGGAACGTTGGGAAATTTAATTGACCGATTACGTTTTGGGTTTGTGGTGGATTTTTTAGATTTCAGGATCTGGCCGGTTTTTAATTTAGCGGATTCTGCTATCACCATTGGCGCGTTGCTTTTAACCTGGCAGTTATGGGGGAGGAAAAATGTTTCCTGAAATTTGTCATTTGGGTCCTTTTACAATTTATGCTTATGGTTTGATGCTGGTTTTAGCTTTTTTTGTCGGCGCATATTTAGCTTGCGCTCAGGCAAAGAGAGAGAAGGTTAATCCGGATAAAATTTTTAATCTGCTCTTTGGAATTTTTATTTGGGGTATTGTGGGTTGCCGGGTATTTTATGTGTTAAATAATTTAAAATTTTATTTATCCGATCCGCTTGAAATTATAATGTTACAACACGGAGGAATGTCTTGGTTTGGGGGATTAATTTTTGGTTCTTTCGCTGCCTGTTGGATGATTAAGCGGGCAAAATTAAATTTACTTGAAACCTTGGATCTTTTAGCGCCGTTTGTGGCCCTAGGGCAGGCAATCGGGAGAATTGGTTGCCTGCTAAATGGCTGCTGTTATGGAAAAGTTTCCCGCTGGGGTTTATATTTTCCGAGTCAGGACCAGGTGCTTATTCCGACGCAATTGTATTCGTCATTGTTATTACTGCTAATTTTTTATATTCTACGTACTTTACAGGAAAGAAAGCATTTAGCGGGCCAAATTTTTTACAGTTATCTTTTTCTTTATGCTTTAAAACGTTTTGGAATTGAGTTTCTCCGCAACGATACTCCGAAGTTAATTTTTAGCCTCTCGCTTTTTCAGTTACTTTCAATACCGGTTTTTATTTTTGCCGGGTTAATGTTAATGAAGATTCACTACGCGAAAAAATAAGATGGCACAGATCGAGTTTGAGGTTTCTTTAGAGCAGCATAAAATGCGTTTAGATTTACTTTTAGCGCAAGTTGCTTTAGCTCAAGATTTGGGGCTTTCACGGACTAATATTCAGAAGCTTATTCGTGAAGGGAAGGTGGTTTTAAATTCTCGCAGCGTTAGTAAGCCGCATCTTAAGGTGTCGCAAAATGATCGAATTAAAATTAATCTTTGGGAAAAAAAGGCAGTTGAATTTTTACCGGAAGAGATTGCTCTGGATGTCGTGTATGAAGATAATGATTTGGCGATTATTAATAAGCAGATCGGCTTAGTGGTGCATCCGGCTCCGGGTAACCGGGAACACACCTTAGTTAATGCCCTGCTGAATCGTTTTAAGGAACTTTCGAATATTAATCCCGGCCGTCCGGGTATCGTCCACCGTTTGGATAAAGAGACGAGCGGTTTGATCGTCATTGCTAAAAATAATGTCAGTCATTTAAAACTTGCCAAACAGTTTGCCGAGCATAGTATTGCGCGTAAATATATCGCTTTAGTTTCCGGAAGAGTTGAATTTGACGAGGATATTATTGAAGCCCCGATTGGCAGGCATCCTTTGCGGCGTAAAGATATGGCAGTAAGTTTTAGGGAGAATAATAAGTATGCTAAGACTCAGTATCATACTTTAAAAAGAAGTAATAATTTTAGTTTCTTAGAGTTAAGGCCTTTTACCGGAAGGACCCATCAATTAAGAGTGCATTTAGCTTATTTGGGATATCCGATACTTGGCGACACTAAATATGGCAAGCAAACTAATTTTCCGCGCTTAGCTTTACACGCTCAAGAGATTGGTTTTATTCATCCGACGAGCGGAAAACTTATTTCTTTCACCAGCAAAATTCCTGCCGTAATGCAAGATTTCATCAAACAAAATTTTAAATCATAGTTAGCGCTTCCTGTCACTGTGGCGGGAAGTACAGAAGACGGAGGTCAGAAAACTGAAGACCGAAAAACATAAAAACTAAAAAACAGAAAAACAAAAGCAAAACCGCAGTAAAATAGAAACGGTTCCAT
>CAIVOB010000094.1 GCA_903907475.1 Candidatus Omnitrophota bacterium | reverse complement strand
GGGGAAAAAGGTTTTAGATAAATTTATTGCTGATACTCAGGGTGATGGCCAGGTAGAGAAAATGCCGACTTTAGAAGGTAGAATTATGTCCTTTGTGATTGCTCCGAAATAGGATATAATAACCCAAGATTGTAGGCATGAATTCGTAACTATCCTTACGGAGTATAAAATACAAAGTAAGCTTAGTGTTTATTTATTTTAAGAGGAGAAAAAATGGCAAAGTTAAAGACTAAAAGGGGTGTCGCTAAACGTTTTAGAATCACAAAAAAAGGCCGGGTCAAGTATTCTCCGGGAGGAAAAAGTCATTTAGCGACTTCTAAAAGAACGAAAAAGATTAGAAATTTACGTAAACGCAGAACTTTGGCGGGTAAAAAGGAAGAAAGATTTATTAAGTCAATGTTGCCTTACGCCTAGAGATAAGGCCGCAAGCGGAAAAGATGGAATTTTAAATCGTATTTGAAAAAGGAGTAAGATCATGGCAAAAGCTCGGCATAGTGTCGCGACACGCAAAAGAAAGAAGAAGGTTTTAAAGCAAGCAAAAGGATATTGGGGAGATCATAGCACGCAATATCAGCAAGCCAAGCGGGTGTTAATGCACGCTTTAAGGTATGCTTACCGGGATCGGCATAATAAAAAACGGGAGATTCGCGCTCTTTGGATTGCCCGGATTAATGCTGCTTGTCGGGAAGCCGGAATTACCTATAGTGTCTTTATGAACGGTTTGAAGAAAAGCAAAATCAGTTTGGATCGTAAGATTTTAGCGGATTTGGCAGTAAGTGATAATGCTGTTTTTAAAAAGCTCGTGGAAAAGGTTAAAAAATAAGAGGTTAGAGATGTACATCATTATTGTCGGTTGCGGCAGAGTGGGCGCGGAATTGGCGAAGCTTTTATCCGGGGAAAATCACGATGTGGTGGTGATTGATAAATCTCAGGAATCTTTTAGCCGTCTGGGAAACACTTTTAATGGCCTGACAATGGTGGGTAATGGTTTCGATTTGGAGTTGTTAAAACAAGTCGGGATTGAAAAAGCCGATGCTTTTTGTTCCGTGACTAATGGTGACAATACTAATTTAATTAGCGCTCAGGTAGCAAAAAAAATATTTCATGTCTCTAAAGTTTTTGCCCGGGTCTACGATCCGCAAAGGGCGCATATTTACGCGGCTTTGGGTTTAAATATTATTAGCGGAACGATGCTTTTCTCGGCGATGCTCCGAGATAAAATTATTGAAAGTAGATTTTCAAGTTATTTAATTGAATCCAAGGATTTAGGTGTCATGGAAATTGAAGTGAAGGACTCTTTGGCGGGAAAAACAATCAAAGATATTAATATTTCCGGCGATTTTATTGTTGTCGCTTTGCGCCGGATGCAAGGTGTTATTATTCCTGATCCGACGACAATCTTAAAAAATAAAGATATTTTGCTTGGGGTGGTGAAAGTCGATAGTTTGCAGGCAGTGCGCGAAAAGTTTCATTTAGGAGAGAAGTAAAGATGTATATTCTTATTGTCGGCGCCGGTAAAGTGGGTTATTTTTTAGCCAAGCGGCTTTGCCAGGGCAAGCACACCGTAAGTATTATCGATAAGGATCATCAGGTTTGTGAAGAGATCGCTAAGGAGCTTAAAGCTTTGGTGATTAGCGGCGATGGATGCGACCCAAGAATTTTGGAAGAGGCGGGAATAGAACGGGCGGACGTTTTGGCCGCGGTGACCGGCGATGATGAAGACAATTTAATTATTTGCCAATTAGCAAAAGAAAAATTTAATTTACAGCGCACGGTCGGACGCGTGAATAATCCTGATAATGAACACACTTTTAATGAATTGGGAATTGATGTTCCAGTGGATTCGACTAAAATTATCGCTAAAATTATTGAAGAAGAGGTTTCTTTTTCAGATTTTGTGAATTTAATGAGTTTTAAGCGCGGGAAATTGGCGATTGTGCGCGTAGATTTGCCTAAAGATTCTCCGGTGATTAATAAAGAAATAAAAGATATTGACTTGCCGAAAGACGCGGTAATCGTTTCGATTTTAAGAGGGGAAGAAGTTATTCTGCCTAAAGGCGATACCGTATTTAAGCCCGGAGATGATGTAATTGCTTTAACGCTTATTGGTAATGAGCCGCAACTTTTAAATCTTTTAGCCGGGAAGCTTTAAAGATGACCAGATTTAAACCTACCCTAAACATAATTTTCGGAATTACTGTTGAAATTTTATACGTTTTTGTTATTATGCTGGCCGCTTTTGTCATTTGCCTGGCGGCATCTTTTAAATTATGATTCTAAAACCTCGCCTGGAAGATTTAAAAATTATCGGTTTTTATTTGGGAAAAATTATTTTAGGGTTAGCCTGCGCAATGCTTTTACCGGTTATTCTTGGGCTATGTTTTTGGGAACTTAATCCAGTTTTGGATTTTTCAATTGGCATTGTCATTACTGTCATTTTTGGTTTGTTGCTCTGTAAGATTTGTTATACTCAAAAGGATCTGAACTGGATGCAGGGGATGGTTGTGGTCAGCCTTTCCTGGATTGCTGCGATGATCTTAGCGGCGATTCCGTTGTATTTAAGCGGCCATTGGAAATTCTTTTTAGATGCTTGTTTTGAAACCATGTCAGGCTTTACTACTACTGGCTTAACTTTGGTGCAGGATTTAGATCACCTTTCTTACACGCATAATTTTTGGAGGCATTTGGGCCCGTTTATCGGCGGTCAGGGGATTGCAATTATTGCGCTTTCTTTTTTGCTCAAAGGTACTAGTGGCGCTTTTAAGGTTTATGTTGGGGAGGGGCGAGATGAAAAATTACTTCCTAATGTTATTAATACCTCTCGGTTTATCTGGTTAATTAGCGTAACATACTTAATTATTGGGACAATTGTTTTAGGGGTAGTTGGAATTTGTATTGGGATGAAGCCTACTAACGCATTTTTTCATGGGGCTTGTATTTTTATGGCAGGATTTGATACCGCTGGATTTGCTCCCCAATCTCAAAACATACTTTATTATCATAGTTTGATATTTGAAGTTATTACAATTGCGATAATGATTGTTGGCTCTTTAAATTTTAATTTTCATTACCAATTATGGATGGGGAATCGTAAAGAAACGTGGAAAAATATTGAAAGTCGGACATTTTTTATCAGCATAATGTTAACTTTTTTTATTGTAGCCATTGGTTTAAATCAGCTCGGAGTTTATCCGCAAGCAATTGCATTGTTTCGTAAAGGATTCTTTCAACTCATTTCAGCACATACTACTACCGGTTATATGACAATATATGCTAAGCAGTTTATTAATGATTGGGGGAATTTGGCATTATTTGGTTTGATTTGCGCCATGGCTCTAGGGGGGTGTATTTGTTCTACCGCCGGCGGTATAAAAATGCTCCGCGTAGGAATAATTTGGAAAGCCTTAAAACAGGATTTGAAAAAAATTATTATGCCGGAAAGTGCAGTGATTATGGAAAAATTCCATCATATTAAAGACGTATTTTTAGAAGATAAATTGATTCGCAGTGCTTTAACGATTACCGCAGCTTATATTATTTTATATATTTTAGGTGCACTGGTGGGGATGTTTTATGGGTATCCTTTTTTAGAATCGTTATTTGAATCAACTTCTGCGGCGGCTAATGTAGGATTATCATGCGGAATTACTGATACTGCGATGCCAGCAGTTTTAAAAATTACTTATATTTTGCAGATGTGGGCCGGGCGTTTAGAGTTTATGTCGGTATTTACAATTTTAGGATTTTTAATTGCTACGCTAGAAGGAAAATGAAAATAAAATTTCGGTTATTTTTAATAATAATTTTTATGCTTGGGTTTATCCCTTCGGGGATGTTATGGGCTCAAGGAGTCAGCAGTAATGAGTTAATTAAAAATGCTAAAGCCTACGACGGAAAATTAGTTGTTTATACCGGGGAGGTTATCGGGGATGTGATGCGGCGCGGGCAGTTTGCTTGGATCAATTTAAATGATGGAGATAATGCTTTGGGGGTTTGGGTGGATGCTGCTTTAATAAAAAATTTAAATTTTACGGGAAATTATAAATCGCAAGGTGATGTTTTGGAGGTTGCCGGTCAGTTTCACGCTGCTTGTTTAGAACACGGCGGAGATCTAGATCTCCATGCTCAGGCTTTGCGCCTGGTTAATAATGGCCGTTTTACGAAGCGGGGAATTAATTTTGCTAAGATTAAATTAAGTTTAATTTTATTAGGAGTATTATTTTTCATATGGATCTTGAACATCTTCAAACAGAAATAGAAACCGATTTGAATAGTGTTGTTTCGCTTGCCGCTTTAGAGGAAGTGCGGATTAAGTATTTAGGCAGAAAAGGCCTGGTGGCGGAGCTGACAAGTTCTATTCCCCAGGTTGCCCCGGAAACCAGGGGAATTTTTGGGCAAAAAGTTAATGCTTTAAAAAATAAAATTTTTAGTTTAATCGGAGAGAAAGAGAAGTTTCTACAAGCGCAAGAAAATATTGAAAAGCAAAATGATTTGGATATTGGTTTGCCGGGGATTGCCCTGGAGTTAGGGGGGATCCACCCTATTACGCAAACGATCAATGAAATTTGCCGTATTTTTCAGAACATGGGTTTTTCCGTGGTTGAGGGCCCGGAAGTAGAAACCGAATATAATAATTTTACCGGGTTGAATATTCCGCTGGAGCACCCTTCACGCGACGCTTTTGATACATTTTATTTAAAAAAGTATGAAAAACTTCTTTTACGCAGCCATACTTCTCCGGTTCAGGTGCGTACGATGCAAGCTCATACTCCGCCACTGGCAATTATTGTTCCCGGCCGGGTTTATCGTCCGGATGCCGTGGATGCCAGCCATCTTTTTATGTTTCATCAAATTGAAGGATTTTTAGTGGGGAAAAATATAAAATTTTCAGATTTAAAGGGAAGTTTAGAGATTTTTGCGAAAAATATTTTTGGCCCGAAAATTAAAATGCGTTTTCGCCCGCATTTCTTTCCTTTTACGGAGCCATCGGTGGAGGTAGATATTTCTTGTATTATCTGCCAAGGCCAAGGTTGCTCGGTTTGCGGCAGGAAAGGGTGGTTAGAAATTTTAGGCGCCGGTTTAATCCACCCGAATGTTTTTAAACATGTCGGGTATCCTTCTGGAAAATATAGCGGTTTTGCTTTTGGAATGGGCATTGAAAGAATCGCGATGTTAAAATATGGAATTAATGATATCAGGCTGTTTTTTGAAAATGATTTAAGATTTTTAAAACAATTTTAAAATGAAAATTACTTATAATTGGTTAAAAGATTTTATTAATTTAAAAATTTCTCCGGAAAGCTTGGCAGAAAAGCTTACTCTAGCAGGCCTAGAGGTTGTGAGCTTGGAAAAGGTCAAGGGTGATACAGTTTTAGAAATTGAAATAACTTCTAATCGCCTCGATTGGTTAAGTGTCTTAGGAATTGCCCGCGAGGTAAGCGCGATTACCCAAGAGAAATTAAAATTAAGTTCGCAATTAAAATTTTCACATTTTGGCAACTCCACTAAATCCAGCGCTAAAGATTTCGGGTTAAAAGTTCAAGTTGAGGATAAAAAGGACTGCCCGTTTTATAGCGGTAGAATTATTAGTGGTTTAAAAGTTGGCCCCTCTCCGGTTTGGCTCAAAGAGAAGTTGGAGCTTTTAGGTTGCCGCAGCGTCAATAATGTCGTGGATATTACTAATTATATTTTATTTACTTATGGCCAACCATTGCATGCTTTTGATTTAGATCTTTTGAGTCAAAAACAGGTGCAGGTGCGTCGGGCTCTTAAGGGTGAAGAAATTACGCTTATTGACGGAGAAACTAAATTATTGGATCCCGAAATTCTAGTAATTGCTGATTTAAAAAAACCTATTGCTTTGGCGGGAATTATGGGTGGCAAGGCGACAGAAGTAACCGCGCAGACGCGAAATATCTTGTTAGAATCCGCTATTTTTAATCCGGTTTTAATTCGTCGTGCGAAACAGAAGTTAGGTTTGCAATCTGAATCCGCTTATCGTTTTGAAAGAGGGGTGGACCCGCAGATGGCGCAGCTTGCTTCTTGCCAAGCCCAAAGATTAATTTGTCAGTTGGCCGGAGGTACAGCGCAAGCGGTGAAATTTAGCAGTAATTTAAAATTTACCTCTCCGGTAATTAAATTAGATGCCCAAGAAGTGGATAAATTATTGGGTTTAAGTATTCCGGTCAAGCGCATGGTGCAAATTTTTAATCAATTGGGCCTAAAAGTTAAGGCTTTAGCGTCAGGTGTTTTAGCGGTCAGTATCCCGAGTTTTCGCGCGGATTTAAAATTGCCGGTGGATTTAATTGAAGAGTTGGCGCGGATCTATGGTTATGATAAGATTCCTCAGACTTTTCCGGAAATAATTCCTGGTAAAAATATTACCCAAGCCCATGATATTGTTGGAGGTTTAAAAAATATTTTAGTCGCTTTGGGTTTACAGGAGGTGATTACCTATAGTTTGATTGACCGCACACTTTTAGCGCGCGCTCAAATGCAGCAGCCAGAAAAGCTCGTGGAGATTCTTAATCCTTTAAGCCGGGAGCAGGAAATTTTACGTCCGACACTTTTACCAAGTTTAATGCGTTGCGTGGCTTTTAATTTAAATCAGCAGCCGGAAAAGGTTAATATTTTTGAAGTCGCGCATACTTTTCTCGCGCCAGAAGCCGGAGTACAGGAAAATTTATTTTTAGGTTTGGCTTTATCTGGAAGTAACACCTGTTTAACGCCGTCTGGAGTGATTAAAGACCAGCTTTCTCTTTTACATTTAAAGGGAATTCTGGAGCGTTTATTTGAGAAACTTGGAGTTAAGGATTTTGATTTTCTCTCTCAAGGGCATAATAAGTTTGATATTTTAATTAAGGGAGAAAAGGTGGGTGTAATGCTGGGCGTTAATGCCGGAGTTTTGAAAGAATTTGAGATAAAAAATCACCAGGTGATTTTAGGTGAGGTTAATTTGGCGAAATTATTTTTGTATCTTGGTGTGGAGCGCAAATTTTGCGCTTTGCCTAAATATCCGCCGATTGCGCGGGATATTAGTTTTATTATGAAAGATAATATTTTGATTAATGATTTGGTGAAAAAAATGCAGGATTCCGGCGGGCAATTATTACGTGTGGTTAAGGTGGTTGATTATTATCAGGGTAAGCAGATCCCTGCTGGTTTTAAAGGTTTTACCGTGTCCTGTGTTTATCGGGCGGAAGATCGTACTTTGACGGAAGCCGAGGTCACTCCTTTTTATAATGCCACCTGTAGTTTATTACAAGAGTGTTTTGGGGCAAAATTACGTTAGGTTGATTTTTACGAAGATTATGTGTTATACTACTAATAGGATCTTAAAGCTCTTTTAGATTTCCCTGCGGTGCTCGTTGGAGATTTTGATAATTATTGAACCAACACTTCAATCAAGGAAGCTTTAGAAATAGGCTTCCACCTGAAACCAAACGGTTCAGAATATCGCTCCCACGGCACACTTTGCGGGGATTTCTTTTTATTTTACGCCCTCATGGATCTATTCACGCAAGCAACAAATATTCCACAAGAAAATTTACCTTTAGCAGTCAGGATGCGTCCGGTCACTTTGGACGCGCTGGTGGGCCAAGAGCATATTATCGGTAAGCATAAATTATTGCGCCGGGCGATTGAAGCTGACCGTTTAAGTTCGGTAATTTTATTTGGTCCTCCGGGGTCAGGGAAAACTTCGCTTGCCAGATGTATCGCTGAAGTTACTCAGGCCTATTATGTTGCGATCAATGCCACGATTTCTAATGTCGAAGAATTAAGAAAAATAATTATTAGCGCGCAATTAAGGTCCAAAGAAGCGCAGCAAAAAACGATTCTTTTTATCGATGAAATTCATCGTTTTAATAAGGCGCAGCAAGATGTGTTGTTGCCGGATTTGGAAGCCGGGCGCTTGATTTTAATTGGAGC
>CAIVOB010000093.1 GCA_903907475.1 Candidatus Omnitrophota bacterium | reverse complement strand
CAACACTATAGCCTACACTCTTTCCCTACACGACGCTCTTCCGATCTATCTCTAAGGATGCTTTTGCGCAAGGTTTTAAAATTAAGCACTTGGGAGTAATTTTACATGCGATGCTGCATCAGGAGTATCAAGCAATTATCGATAAAGTCCAGGTAAAGCTTTATACCCGTCAAGAAGATGTGGCGCGGCTTTTAACTTCGGCTCAGGAAGCGTATCACTACCGGGATGAGCGTTTACAGGGCATGACCGATGAGAGCGTGGATACTTTTTATTCTTGCCTCTTGTGTCAATCCTTTGCTCCGAATCATATTTGCATTGTTACTCCTGAGCGTTTAGGGCTTTGCGGAGCGTACTCTTGGCTCGACGCGAAAGCTGCTTTTGAAATTACTCCCAGCGGCCCGAATCAACCAATCGCTAAAGGCCAGCTTTTAGATGCGCGTTTGGGCCAATGGGATAATGTTAATACTTTTGTGCAACAAAAATCCAATCAAACTATTTCTGCGGTGAGCATGTATTCTTTGATGGAGGGGCCGCAGTCTTCTTGCGGTTGTTTTGAATGTATCGTGGCAATTGTTCCGGAGGCCAATGGAGTAATGCTGGTACATCGGGATTATGTGGGGATGACGCCTTCCGGGATGAGCTTTACGACGCTTGCCGGTTCGGTCGGGGGAGGAGTACAAACTCCGGGTTTTTTAGGCGTGGGGAAATTATATCTTTTAAGTAAAAAATTTATTCTCGCTGATGGTGGATTAAAAAGAGTAGTTTGGATGCCCAAGGAATTAAAAGAACTTTTGGGAGAGCGCCTTAAAGCGCGTTCAATAGAGATAGGTGAACCGGATTTTTTACTTAAGATTGCCGATGAATCCGTAGCTACCAGTAGCCAGGAGTTGTTGGATTTTTTAAATAAAGTAAAACATCCGGCATTAAATATGGAGCCGTTGATTTAAGTTTTGAGTATTTAAGTGATTTTAACTTTAAAAAGTAAATTTTACTTGACGCGGATATTATAAATCGCTATAATAATTCACAAAATGAATAAACGTTTCCTTCCGAAAGTAAAAGTTTTCACACTGACAATATTATGTGCTTGTGGTTTTAGCGTAAGTTTATTTGCGCAGGAGCCGGTTAATGTTATTACTAAGGATTCTCCTGTGGTTTTGCAAGAGCAAGCGAGAAAATATCGTCAAGCCGGTTTAGAAAGCCAACGTATTGGAGATTTGCCTGCGGCGATGAGCTTGTATCAAAAGGCGATTGCTTTGGATCCGACGTTTGCGGTAGCTTACAATGATCTGGGGGTGATTTATGAAGCTGCCGGACTTCCTGAACGTGCTGAAGAAAGTTATTTGAAAGCAATTATGATTGATGCCAATTATTCCAGCGCTTATTCGAATCTGGCGATCTTTTATGAAACTAAGCGGGATTTAAAAAAAGCGGCATTTTTCTGGGAAAAAAGGGCAGCACTTGGGTCTCTGGAAGACCCCTGGACGCTAAAGGCGATGAGCCGGCTTAAGGATTTGCGGTTATCTTTATCCAAACAAACAATCGCCGATCAACAAGAAGCTGAAGTTTTGGGTTTAATTCAAGATGCACAGGTTTATCAGGCTGCTTTAAATAATAATGACAAAGTTTTGGCTCAGGATCGTTTTTTGAAAGCTAAGCAGAATTATCAAAAAGGTAATCTTGCCACGGCATTTAAGTATGCTTTGGACGCGCAGTATTTAGATCAAGATAACCCGGAGATTGAAGCTTTTATTGAAAAGACAGTATCAAGAACACTGTCACATTAGTACGTACTGCTAAAAACTCTTTCCTTATTTTGAATTCCTTAAAAATAGTTAGTTGATGCTTAAAAAAAATTTATTTTTAATTGACGCAACGGCATTTTGTTATCGGGCTTTTTATGGCCTGAGTGGTTTGGCGACTTCTGGCGGCCAGCCGACTAACGCGGTATATGGTTT
>CAIVOB010000092.1 GCA_903907475.1 Candidatus Omnitrophota bacterium | reverse complement strand
AAATAATCACGAAAATTGAGAAAAAATAAAGTTATAAAGTCGATACTAGTTATCAATCCTTTTGGAATAGGCGATGTAATATTTTCGACTCCGCTTTTAAGGAATATCCAGTTAAATTTCCCTGATGCTAAGATTTATTATCTTTGCAATAAAAGGAGCGCGGCGCTTATAAAAATACATCCGCTGATATCTAAAATATTTATTTATGAACGTGATGAGTTTGTTGAAGCGAGTAAGAAATCTTTTTTTCTTGGATTATTGAAATATTGGCGTTTTGTTCGGGAATTACGAAAAGAAAGAATAGATTGTGTTTTGGATCTATCTTTGAATACCCAGTTTGGTTTTTTTGCATTTTTGGCGGGAATAAAAAGTAGATACGGGTTAGATTATAAAAAACGCGCGTTTTTCTTAACAAATAAGATTGAAATTACTGGTTTTAACGGCAAACATGTAGCGGATTATTATTTGGATGTGTTGAAGATGTTAAACGTGCCGATTAAAAGATGCAATTTAGAAGTGTACACTGATTCTAGAAGTGCTAAATGGGCAGAAAGTTTTTTAAAAGAAAAAGGTATTTTAGCCAAGCAGTTGGTGATCGGTATTGCCCCATGCGGAGGGGAGTCTTTTGGCAAGGATAATTATCTTAGGCGTTGGCCTGGTGAAAAATTTTCACAGCTGATTGATAAATTGAATGATACCCATGATAGTGTAATATTTATTTTCGCGGGTCCAAAAGAGAAGCAGGATGTGCTTGCAATTACAAATGCGCTGCAACATAAAAATAAGGTGTTTGATTTTTCAGAAAATTCTTTAGAAGAAACAGTTTCTTTAGTGAAGCGTTGTGATTTATTTATTAGCAATGATTCTGGTTTATTGCGTTTTGCGGATGGTTTAAATAAGAAGATTGTAGCTTTTTATGGCCCAATTGATGAAAAAGTGTATGGGCCATATTTAGCGGATGAGCGCAGTATTATTATGAAGAAAGATTTATCTTGTCGTCCTTGTTATAGAAATTTTCGTTTACAGCCATGTAATAGAGATAGAGAATGTTTAAAATCTATTAGTGTGGAAGAGGTGTTTGAGGCGGCGGAAAAATTATTAAAGGAGTAAAATGAAGATATCGGCTTTGGATTTAAAAAAACAAATTGCACCGCTGCGGCAAGAGATTGATGCAGCGATTAAAGAAGTAATTGATCATACGAGTTTTATTCTTGGGGCGCAGGTTGAGAAGTTTGAGCAACATGTTGTGGAATATACTGGTGCAAAATATGCGATTGGGGTTTCCAATGGTACGGATGCGATCGCGTTGGCTTTGCTGGCGCTGGGGATTGGGCTCGGAGATGGGGTAATTTGCCCGGCATTTACTTATTATGCTACTGCCGGAGCAGTGGCGAGTATTGGGGCGCGTCCGGTTTTTGCGGATATTGATCCGGATACTTATAACATTTCATTAGCAAGTGTAGAAAAGATATTAGCAAAGAAGAATAAATTTAGAATCAAAGCGATTATTTCAGTGCATCTTTACGGCCAGTGTGCGGATATGGATGGAATATTGAAATTAGCGCGTAAATATAAATTAAAAGTAGTTGAAGATACGGCGCAGGCGTTTGGGGCTGAATACAAAGGTAAAAAAGCTGGAACGTTGGGAGATTGCGGCGCGGTGAGTTTTTATCCCGGTAAGAACCTAGGAGCTTTCGGGGATGCGGGATTAATTTTAACTAATAATGCCGCGATTGCTAGAAAATTAAAGATTCTCCGGAATCAGGGGAATGAGAATAAATATTATCACTTAGTTTTAGGTAGGAATAATCGCATTGATTCAATTCAAGCAGTGGTGCTTGATATTAAGTTAAAACATCTGGATGAGTGGAATAGAAAGAGGCAAGCAGTGGCGCAATATTATAATGAAAATTTGGTGAAGCTAGGACTAAAAACTCCATTTGTGCCTCGTTATACAACGCATATTTATCATCAATACACGCTAAGGACATCTAAGTCCAATAAGAAATTTATGGATTATTTACAAGGGGCTGGAATTGATTCGCGGGTGTTTTATCCGGTGCCATTACATTTACAGAAATGTTTTAAATATTTAAGATATAAAATAGGAGATTTTCCAGAAGCAGAAAAAGCAGCAAGACAGGCCTTTACTTTGCCTATTTATCCTGAGTTAACCCAAGAAGAAAAAGATTATATCATTCAAACTTTAAAGGAATTTATTGGTGGATTGTAAAAGGATTTATCTTTCCGTAGTAATTCCTGCTTATAATGAAAGTAAGATACTTTCTAAAAATATAGAGAAGGTAGCGAGTTGTCTTTCTAGCAAGGATTATACTTTTGAGCTAATTGTGGTTGATGATGGCAGTGTTGACAATACGAAAGATTTAATCACGAGTATGATTCAAGTTAATACTAATATTAAATTAATGGTCAATATTAAAAATATGGGTAAAGGTTTTAGCGTTAAAAGTGGAGTTTTAGCCGCACAGGGGAAGTATATTCTTTTTAGCGATGCAGATTTTTCTACTTCGATAGAGGAGCTAGAGAAATTGTTGCCATACTTTGAACAAGGTTTTGATATTGTCGTGGGTTCACGCGCCATAAGGGGAGCTAACATTCTTTTAAAGCAATCATGGTTAAGGCAGAGCATGGGGAAGGTTTTTGGGTCGATCACTGGACGTATAATATTGACCTTGTTGAAAGCTATCTTTCTTT
>CAIVOB010000091.1 GCA_903907475.1 Candidatus Omnitrophota bacterium | reverse complement strand
ATTTAGTGGGTAATTATGGTGGAGCCTGGCAAGAGCAAAAAAAAGAATTTAATGCTTTCAGCGGGGCAATTCTAGCGACGACTAATTGCGTGCTTATTCCTCCGGAGAATTCTTATTTAGAGCGGCTATTTACCATTGGGATCACCGGAGTAGCGGGAGCCAAACATTTAGAAAAGAGGGATTTTAAAGCTTTAATTGAAAAAGCTAAATCTTTGCCGCCATTACCCGAGGTTTTGGGAAAGAAGATTCTTACCGGTTTTCATCATACGGCAATTTTAGGCTTGGCGGATAAGATTGTGGGTTTGGTCAAGAGTGGTAAAATTAAGCGCTTCTTCTTAATCGGTGGTTGCGATGGCGCAAAACCCGGACGTAATTATTATACTGAATTGGCGGAAAAAGTGCCTCAGGATTGCTTGATTCTGACTTTAGCCTGCGGCAAATATCGTTTTAATAAGTTGGATTTTGGGGAGATTGAAGGAGTCCCGCGTTTAATTGATATCGGTCAATGCAATAATGCTTATTCCGCGGTGCAAGTGGCGCTGGCGTTAGCTAAAGCATTTAATTGCGGAGTAAATGACCTGCCTTTAACTTTAGTGCTTTCTTGGTTTGAACAAAAAGCAGTTGCCATCCTCTTAAGTTTGTTGTATCTTAATATCCGGGGAATCCGTATCGGGCCGACTCCCCCGGCATTTATTACAAAGAATGTTTTTAGTATTTTGCAGGAAAAATTTGATTTAAAACTAATTAGCACTCCGGACGAGGATTTAAAAGCGATACTTAAGTAATAAAAAGGGAAGGGGCAAAATAATGGATAAAAAGATGCAACAAGCGTTTAACGAGCAGATTAAGAATGAGCTTTATTCAGCCTATATTTATTTGGCGATGGCCGCGGATTTAGAAGCCCGCACTTTACCCGGCTTCGCGCATTGGATGAAAGTGCAGTATAAAGAAGAAGTGAGCCACGCGATGAAGATGTTTGAATTTTTAAATGACCGGGGAGTAAAAGTTTTGCTGCAGGGGATTCCACAGCCGACTTTAGAGTATGCCTCAGTTTTAGAAATTTTTGAAGCCACGCTTAAGCATGAGCAAAAAGTTACCGCTTTAATTAACAATCTTTGTGATTTAGCCAAAGAGTTAAATGACCGCGCCGCGACCGTATTTCTGCAGTGGTTTGTGAGCGAGCAGGTGGAAGAAGAGAAGAATGCCACGCAGATTATCCAGACTTTGAAGATGATTAAACCTGAGGGGCCGGCATTAATTATGTTAGACCGGGAATTAGCCAAGCGCGAGTGAGATTTTATTATAAAAGGAGGTTAGAATGTGTCCGAGCATATTTAAGTTTCTTCCGTTTCTAGCGATTGTTCCGATTACAGGTTTACTTACGGTGAGTTTTTTTGTTTTAGTGGTGTTGCGCAAAATTGAAGAAAAAGGGTTAAGGGCATTTGGCTATGTGGTGACAGGATTGCTTTGGACGGCAGCGCTGGTTATTTTTACCGTGGCAATTTATCAATTGGCGCGCGGCCCGATGATGGGTGGATGCACGATGCCACCGCGAATGATGATGAATATGCAAAAGATGTCACCGATAGTTAACACTCCCGGGATGGTGATGCCGGGAAAAGAAACGCTGGCTAAAGATGGCAAGAGTGATTCCGAAGTTAAATGCCATGGGAATAAAGGATTTGTTTCCAAATAAAAATAGGAGGAAAAATGAGTAAATATCGTTGTTTAGTTTGCGGTTATATTTATTATCCCAACGTGGGAGATCCAGATAATGGTATTGCTCCGGGAACGAGTTTTGAGGATCTTCCGGATACTTGGATTTGTCCTGAGTGCGGTGTTGGTAAAGATCAGTTTGAGAAGGTAGTTTAAGGAGAATCTTCTGATGGCGAGAATCGTTACCTTTCAAGGAAAGGTTTTAACTCTGACAGGTAAAAGTGTTAGGGTGGGCCAAAAAGCGGCTAATTTTAAAGTTGTCGCTCCGGATTTAAAAGAAGTGCAGTTAATTGATTTTAAAGGAAAAATGAAGGTGATTAATTTCTTTCCTTCTTTAGATACTCCGGTTTGTGATTTACAGGTAAAGGAGTTTAATCAAAAAGCTAGCGGTTTATCCGCAGAAGTGGTTGTGATCGGTATTAGCAAGGATTTACCGTTTGCTCAAGGGCGATTTTGTTCGGCAAATGAAATTAAGCAGGAAGTGGTGCTTTCGGATTATCGTTACTCTGCTTTCGGTTTAAAGTATGGGTTTTTAATTAAAGAGCTTAACCTTTTAGCGCGGGGATCGATAATTATTGATGCGCATGATTATATCCGTTATGTTCAAGTGGTGCCCGAGATAACTCAGGCGGTAAATTTTAAAGAAGTTTTTAGCAAGCTGCAAGAAATATTGACGCAGCCATTAGCCGTTAAAAAATTTGGTTTTTGGAACCGGGTTTAGAATGTTGCTTGAGTATAAAGTTAAAATATTAGAAATTATCCAGCGTAATTATAATGTTAAAAGTTTTCGCACCGAAATTCCGGCGGATTTTAGTTTTCAAGCCGGTCAATTTATTTCTGTTACGCTTTGCCCGGATCCGCAATTAAAAAGATATCTTTCGCTTTCCAACGCGCCCACTGAAAAAGGATATTTAGAATTTACGAAAAAATTAACGGCGAGTGATTTTTCGCGTCGATTGGATAAATTAAAGGTTACGGACGAGGTAATTATTCAGGGTCCTTGGGGAAAGTTTATTTTGGATGCTTCTTGCCCGAAGGTGGCTTTTTTATCCGGAGGAATCGGAATTACTCCAATTCGCAGTATTTGTCGGTTCGCGGCGGATAAGAATCTAGAGCAGGATATAATTTTATTATATGCTAATCGCGCGGTGCAGGATATCGTTTTTCGAGATGATTTTTCTTTGCTAGAGGAGAGGTCTCGGCATTTTAAAATCGCGCACATCTTATGCGAAACGGAACCGGGATTTATTTGCACGGTGGGACGTATAAACAGCCAGATAATAAAGAATGAAATTCCGGATTACGCGCAAAGGAAATTTTATCTTTGTGGCCCGCCACAGATGGTTGAGGCGATGCGTAAGATCTTAGCTGAAGAGTTGTTACTTATGGATGAAAAAATAGTGACGGAGAATTTTCAAGGTTATTAGGAGGCAATTATGGCAGCAATTCAGATTCTTCCGGGTATCTATTCAGTCGGGGCCGTGGATTGGAAGATACGTAATTTTCATGGGCATACCTATACCACTTCCCGGGGTTCTTCTTATAATAGTTACCTTATTATTGATGAAAAGATAACTTTAGTAGACGCGGTTTACGGGCCTTTTGCGCAAGAATTAATTGATAACATCCGACAGATCGTTCCCCTGGATAAAATTGATTATATTATCGCTAATCACGTGGAAACCGATCACACCGGAGCTTTACCGATATTGATGCCGCTTTGTCCAAAGGCAAAAATTTTTGGCACACTTAAATGTCAGGAAGGTTTGTTTAGGCATTATTATAAACATTGGAATTTTCAGGTGGTGAAAACCGGGGATATCCTGGAATTAGGCAAGCGCACGCTTACTTTTATTGAGGCTCCCATGATTCATTGGCCGGATAGTATGTTTACCTATTGTCCGCAAGACGCTCTGCTTATGCCTAATGATGCTTTCGGCCAGCATTACGCGGCAAACGAGCAATTTGATGATCAAGTAGACGCGGGCGTCTTAATGGAGGAGGCAGAAAAATATTACGCAAATATTCTTTGGCCTTTAGGCGGGGTAATTTTAAAAAAAATCCAAGATTTACAGAAATTAAATCTTCCCCTTAAAATGATTGCTCCGAGCCACGGAATTATTTGGCGCCAGGATCCGAATAAAATTATTAACGCTTATCTTTCTTGGGCCAAAGGAGAAGTAAAAGAAAAAGTAGTTATTGTTTATGAAACGATGTGGGGCGCGACAAAAAAGATGGCAGAAAAAATTGCTGAGGGTTTAAGCGGCGCGGGAATGGAAGTTAAAATTTACGATATCGGCCAAAGTGACCGCACGGAAGTAATTACGCAGATGCTTACGGCTAAAGGGTTCCTTTTCGGTTCTTCGACGCATGATAATGATATGCTGCCTAATATCGCGGCATTTTTAGAGATTGTTAAGGGTGTCAGGCCTAAGGGAAGAAAGATTGGTTTCTTCGGTTCTTACGGTTGGGCAGGTGGAGCGGTGGCAGAGATGCAAGAGACATTGAAAGATTGCGGAGCTGAATTTATGGCTGAAGCAATAGCATTTAAATATCTTCCCGATGAGTCGGAATTTATGCAATGTTTGGAATTTGGAAAAAGTTTTACTAAATTTTTAAAATGAAAGAAATTCCCGCTGGTGTTGTTGAATTT
>CAIVOB010000090.1 GCA_903907475.1 Candidatus Omnitrophota bacterium | reverse complement strand
CTAGTTTTAAAATAAATTTTTTCTGGATCGTCCCTTCGATGTATTACGCTCTTTTGCAATTAAAAGAGTTTGAGACGTTTGATTTATCTTCTTTGCGCTGGATTGTGACTTTTGGAGCATCAAACTCGCCGGATGCCCTACGCCGTTTTCAGCAATTCTGCCCGAAAACCTATTTATTAAATGGCTGGGGACTTACCGAAACGAATGCTCCAACGGTGGTTTTACCGCTGGGTTCCACAAATATTGAGAGTGTCGGCCGGCCGGCTCCTTGGATCGCGGTAAAAATTTTTGATGCGCAGGATAAAGAACTGCCATGCGGAGAGATTGGTGAGGTGGTGGTAAAAAGTTGGGTGGTGACGGACGGTTATTTTAAAGATCCGGAATTAACTCAGGAAACTATTCGCAATGGCTGGTTTTATACCGGAGATTTGGGTAAATTTGATGTGCAAGGATTCCTTTATATTGTCGGCCGTAAAAAGGAGATGATTAAGGTCGGCGGGGAAATTGTTTTTGAGCCGGAAGTAGAGGCCGTTTTGCAAAAACATCCCGCGATAGCCGAGGCCGCCGTGGTGGGGGTGGCAGATAATTTAAGAGGAGAGGTGCCGAAAGCTTTTTTAGTGCTTGCCGCCGGCGAAAAAGTTTCTCTGGAAGATTTACGTTATTTTTTGCGCGCGCATCTGGCGCATTTTAAAATTCCCCATTATTTTGAGTTTGTTTTAGAGCTTCCCAAAAACCGCACCGGTAAAATTGATAAAGAAAAATTAAGAAAGTAAAATTTATGGCGCAAGATATTAAAGAAGTATCCCTAGAGCAGTTAGAGGGAAAGTTGTTGGGCTTGGGCACGCAAAAGTATTATGCCCGGCAAATATTTGATTGGATTTATCAAAAAGGAATTTTTGATTTTAATGCTATGAGTAATTTGCCTGCTGGCTTGCGTAAGCAGTTGGCACAGGAGTTTTATATTTTAAATTTAGGGGTTGTGGATCTACAGATATCACGCGACAAAACCGCTAAATTCTTGTTGCAGTTGCCAGACGGTAATTCTATCGAAGCGGTTAATATCCCTACGGCTAAAAGAGTTACCGGTTGTATTTCTTCTCAAGTTGGCTGCAAGTACGCTTGTAAATTTTGCGCGAGTGGCCTGGGGGGATTTAAACGTAATTTAACAAGCGGCGAAATGCTCGATGAAGTGCTCTATTTAAAAAATAATTCCGCAGTAATTCCGCTAACGCATATTGTTTTTATGGGGACCGGGGAACCGTTGGATAATTATGACGCTGTGCTTAAGGTCATCCGCGTGCTTAATTCGCCCCAAGGATTTAATATCGGAGCAAGAAGGATTACGATCTCAACTTGTGGGATTATTCCCGGAATGAAGAAATTACAAGGCGAAGATTTGCAATTTGAGCTTTCGATTTCTCTTCATGCCGCGGATGATAAAATTCGTACACAGCTTATGCCGGTAAATAAGCAGTATCCATTGAGGGAGCTGGTGTTTGCTTGCGCTGAATATATCGCTAAAACCAATCGTCAAATTACTTTCGAGTATATTTTAATTAAAAATCTTAATTCTGATTTAGTAGCGGCAAAAAAATTAGTGGAATTGTTGCGTAATTTAAGATTGGCCAAAGTTAATCTCATCCCGGCTAATTTTATTCCGGAGTTTAAATTGGCGGCGGCATCGCCTGAGGAGATATCGCGGTTTCAAAAATATTTATTTGAATCCGGGGTAAACGTTACTTTACGTCAAGAGCGGGGCCAGGATATTGCTGCTGCTTGCGGTCAATTGAGGTTAAAGCATGGGAAAGCATAAGGCGTTTGTTTTT
>CAIVOB010000089.1 GCA_903907475.1 Candidatus Omnitrophota bacterium | reverse complement strand
GAGTGAGATTAAAAAAATTCTTTATTAAAATTACGGGGTGATTAAGTTCTAACCAGCTAAGCGCAAAGAATTTTACCAGCTGATCTAAGAAAAGGATACTTGCGACGATGAGAAAAATCATCTAAAAAAGGAATAGCGTTTACTTCTTCTCTCTTTTTTCTTGGCACTTAATACAGAGCCGAGCGGAAGGCACGGCTTTTAATCTAATTTTAGTAATCGGAGTTTTGCAATCATCGCAAATACCAAAAGTTCCCTCTTCAATCCGCTTTAAAGCGGAATCTAACTCATAAAGAGATTTACGCTCGTTAGAAGCTAAACCTAAAGAAAACTCACGGTCATAATTATCGGTCGCGACATCCGCCATATGGTAGGTATATCCAGAAATATCACCGGAAGCCTCTTTTTGCGATTTGCGTAAAGTATCATCGGAAATATGCTTAAAATCATCCAGGACTTCTTCCTTCTTTTTTAAAACTATTTTTTTAAATTCTTGTAATTCTTTTTTAGTGAGTTTTTTCTTCACTTTAGATTCTCCTTAATAGCCGTAAGACAATGATCACAAATTAAAGGATGTTCCGTATCCACTCCTACGGTAGACGAATAATTCCAACAGCGCGCACATTTCTGCCCTGCGGCGCGACTAACCTTAAGCACTAATTCGCTATTACTCTTTAAATCAAAATCAATTTTAACTTGTGAAACTTTAAAAATCTCACCAAGCTCATTTTCAAAGCTTTGTAAGAATGTATACCGATCCTGCGTTTTTGTCAATATATTTATTTGGGCATCGAAAGAACTGCCGATCTCACCACGATTACGCATCTCTTCCAAAGCTTTAGCGGCCTCTGGAATAAGGCTAATTACCGGTTTAAGTGATTCCTCAATTGCGTGATCCTCTTGGGCGAAAACAAATAATTTTGGCCACTCCAACAGATGCACGCTCAAAGTCTGCTCATCTTTTTGCTCTTTAGGCATACTTTGCCAGATCTCTTCGGCGCTAAAAGATAAAATCGGAGAAATAATTCTTACCAA
The DNA here is from genome assembly GCA_903907475.1 of Candidatus Omnitrophota bacterium. Classification (GTDB taxonomy): domain Bacteria; phylum Omnitrophota; class Gorgyraeia; order Gygaellales; family Profunditerraquicolaceae; genus UBA6249. Next base: position 3,959 of record CAIVOB010000089.1, on the reverse strand, counting down.
ACAATGTAACACATCATACAGCACGGTTTGCGCGGCTCTTCTGGGAAAAGAATTAGCGGCCCCGGTATAAAGCCGGCCTTTAACCATATCCAAATAATACATTGAAAGTTCTTCATTACAAAAATCATAAATTAATTTATAAGCCTGATGAAAATTAAAATTATTATAAGCCTCATCCACTGCGGTTACTAAATTATTGGTTTTAGCTAAAATCCATTTATCAATTTTTTTAAACTGCTGAACTCCGACTTTATTTATCTGAGGGTCAAAATCATAAAGATTACTTAAAATAAAACGCGCGGTATTTCTTATCTTACGATAAGCTTCAGCAAGCCGGCTTAAAATCACCGGTGAAATACGGATATCTTCATTATAATCGCTGGATGCCACCCACATCCTTAAAATATCAGCGCCGTAATCTTTAATAATTTCAGCCGGAGAAATAACGTTCCCCGAAGATTTAGACATCTTTCGCCCAGCCCCATCAACCACAAAACCATGCGTGAGGACGTTTTTAAATGGCGCCCGATTATCGATACCGACAGCAAGAATCAAAGAAGACTGAAACCAACCGCGATGCTGATCGCTTCCTTCTAGATAAAGACTCGCCGGAAATTCCAACTCCGCTCTCTGTTTTAGAACCGCTTGACTGCTAGCCCCAGAATCAAACCAAACATCTAAGATATCCGCACCTTTAGTAAAATTATTTTTTCCGCAATGCGGACAACTTGTCCCGGTAGTTAAAAAATCTTCTACCGGCCTTTGAAACCAACAATCCGTGCTGTGTTTGGCGCTCAGTAAAGCAAAATTACGAATTACTTCTGACGCCAGAAACTCCTCACCGCAATCACGACAGATTAACGCCGGAATCGGAACTCCCCAATAACGCTGCCGAGAGAGGCACCAATCCGGGCGCAAAGCAACCATCGCCGCGATTCTTTCCTGGCCTCCAGCGGGAATCCACTTAACTTGTTCCTGAATTATTTTCAGCAAACGTTTTCTTAAATCTTTATGCTCCAGGTTTAAAAACCACTGTTTAGTGGCGCGAAAAATTACCGGAGTTTTACAACGCCAACAATGCGGATAGGCGTGCACAACGGTAGAATTAAACAGTAAAGCACCCAATTTCTCTAATTTTTCTAAGATCGGTTGATTCGCTTTATAAACATGCAACCCCTGAAATTCACCAGTAGTAGCATCGAAAATTCCCCGGCCATCTACCGGCATAATCATTCCCAACTTATACTTTAACCCGGTAAAATAATCATCATTCCCATGCCCGGGAGCGGTATGCACCAGGCCGGTGCCGTCATCTGAAGAAACATAATCCGCTAAAACGACCCTGCCTTCTCGAGCGAGAAACGGATGTAAATAAACTTTCCCTTCAAGCTCTCGGCCCTTTAATTCTTTAACCACCGAATATTGTTTGATACCACTATTAGTTAGAAATTGCGCTAAACGTTCTTTAGCGACAATCAAATTTCCTTTTTCCGAATTAATTAACAAATAAACAAAATCCGGATGTAATGCTACCGCGACATTGGCCAAAAGCGTCCAAGGAGTAGTGGTCCAAATAACCAGAGAGCTCCCCTCCAGATCTAAAAACTTATCTTTTAATTTAAATTTTACATAAATTGATGGTGAACTGTGATCCTCGTGTTCCACTTCGGCTTCCGCCAAAGCAGTTTCACATTTAAAACACCAATTAACCGGTTTTAGTCCACGATAAAGATAACCTTCCGCGTTAAGCTTCGCCAAAGCATTAAGGATCCCTTCTTCATATTCATGGCTTAAAGTAAGATAGGGCTTATCCCAATCCGCGAAAACACCCAAACGCTGAAATTGCAATTTTTGAGTTTCCACAAACTTCAGCGCATAGTCATGCGCCTTTTGTCGAAACTCTGCCTGCGCGATCTGTGATTTATGAATTTTTAACTCTTTAAATAGTTGATGTTCAATCGGCAAGCCATGGCAATCCCATCCCGGAACATAACTGGAAGAAAAACCCCGCAAAGTTTTATATTTAATAATAATATCTTTTAAAGTTTTATTTAAAGCATGACCGATATGAATATCCCCGTTAGCGTATGGCGGTCCATCATGCAAAATATATTTTGGCTGGTTCTGATTTTTCTCATTAATTAATTTATAAATTCCCTGCCTAACCCAATTTTGCAATAAAAGCGGCTCCCGCTTAGGCAAATCCGCTTTCATCGGAAAATCAGTTTGCGGTAAATTTAAAGTATGTTTATATTCAGAATTATTTGACATATTTTCCAATAATTAATTTTAAGTCTTTCTTGGTTTGCGCCGGAATTAATTTTTTATCCGTGACAATCGCGAATTTTAAAGCATCCTGGCAACTACAGCTGCGCGCAGGGTCCAAGTCTTTGATTACTTTAGAAATTATTTTTTTGGCATTTTCCACATTCTTTTGCAAATTACTCATCACCATTTCTAGGGTAACGGACTCATGACTCGGATACCAGCAATCATAATCAGTGATACAAGCTAACGTCGCATAACAAATTTCCGCTTCACGACAAAGCCGGGCTTCGGCCATATTCGTCATGCCGATGACATCCATCCCCCAGCTACGGTAAAGTTTGCTTTCGGCGAGAGTCGAAAATTGCGGCCCCTCCATATTAATGTAAGTGCCGCTTTTGTGCACATTTAAATTTAATTCTTTTCCGGCCGCATATATGTTTGCGCAAAGTGCAGCGCAAACCGGATGACTAAAAACAATGTGGCTGACAATACCCCGGTCAAAAAAAGTCATTTCGCGGCCGTGATTTGTCCGGTCAACAAATTGATCAACTACCACAAAATCCAGAGGCTTCATTTCCTCCCTTAAGCTTCCGCAAGCAGTAACAGATATAACCCGCTCTACGCCTAATTTTTTCATGCCAAAAATATTCGCCCGGTAATTTATCTGACTGGGAGATATCCGATGGCCGAGGCCATGGCGCGGCAGGAAGACTACCTCTTTACCTCCAAGCTTTCCGAGCGTAAATTTATCCGATGGCTTACCAAAAGGCGTCTTGACATCCACATATTTAATAACTTCTAATCCTTCAATTTTATATAATCCGCTTCCGCCGATAATTCCGATTTTTGACATCTCAACTCCTTTTCCCTAATTCTTCAGCACGTTCATAAGCGCTTCTTACCGCCTCATCCAAAGAACCACCCGCGCCTAAAACTTCTAAGCCCGCCTGAGTTGTCCCACCTTTGGAAGAAACCATTTTAATTACCTCCGCGCAAGATAAATTCTTTTCATTTAACATCGCAATAATTCCATCCACGGTTTTTTCCGCTAAAAACTGCGCTTGGCTTTTATCAAAACCAAGATTGACCGCTGCATCCGCCAACCTCATAATAAATTCTTCCTTTTTAGCGCGCGCATTCTTTTTATCCTTAATATAATAACAAAAAAAAGCCGGGCCACTGCCGGAAACCGCGGTCGCGGCATTAATCATCTTCTCATTCTCTACCATCAATACTCCGCCCAAATTACTAAAAATATTATGTGCTAATTGCCAAGCAAGATCCGCATCCGCATCTGTGGCAAGAGATCCTTTTGAGATCACGGAAACTCCCCGGCCAATCTGAGCGGGCATATTAGGCATTACTCTTACTACGCGCGCTTTAATCCCGAGCTCACTTTTTAAATATTGGGTCGTAATCCCGGCAGCAATGGTGATAAATACCTTCTGCGCCGAAAAATCTTTAATTTTATCGAGCAGCTCCGGAAAATCTTGCGGCTTAACCGCTAAAATTATAATCTCTGTCTGCTTCACCAGGCTTAAAGCATCATTTACAACAAAAATATCTTTTAGGCCAGAAATCTTATCTGCATCCTTATCGAAAACATAAACCGCATAACTATTTTTAATCCGTTCAGCAATCGCCTGGCCCATATTTCCATAGCCAAGAATTCCGACTTTTTTCTTTTCCTG
>CAIVOB010000088.1 GCA_903907475.1 Candidatus Omnitrophota bacterium | reverse complement strand
TCTCGCCAAATGCGTAATATCCGTTTCCGGCGCATCAAGAAGATGCACGAAAATTTGAGCATCAATCTTTTTTCTCCTGGCCCGAGCGCGCGCTAATTCATTCCTTAAAGCAATCTCGAATCTTGCCCAACGGCTCAGATTATCCGCATTGCCAGAGTCCAATAAATAAGCTTCCTTAAAACAAGAGCGCTCTAAAGCTTTAAAATCACGACCGGAAATTAATCCTTGGCATTTACTAAAAAAATCTTCTAAGCTAAAAGGCGCGGCGTGAGAAAAATTGAGCAACGGCAAACTAGAAATTAAATAAGTATAATAAGCAGACATTTAATCGGGCGCTAAAATTTTAGCTAATTCCGGATGCATAGTTTTAGCAATATATTCCGTTAAAGATTGCTCGCTAAAATCAAAAATAGATTTTCCCGCGTCAAAACTAATAATAAATCCCCGCGCGATATCTTCAGCGCTCTTTAAAACGATCCCGCGCTTAGTTTGCGCGCTTAATTGTTTTAAAAAATCCTGCGTTAATTTTTCTTTATCCGCTGGATTAAGCGTAATCACCACTTCGCCCCCCAAAGTCAGTGGCGCATTAATCACCAAGGTTTCAATAATTCTTTGCATCTCCTCCGGCGTTAAGAATTTCCCGGTCTCAGCTTTAATTAATCTTTGCAACAAAACATTAATTTCCGCGCGTAAACTGATAACTAAATCCCGGCCGGATTGCTTTAAAAGTACCTGTGTGGAAACGCTAATTTTTTTAGCCTCTAAACTTGCTTCTTCCACAATATTTTGCGCCTGCAGTTTTGCTTGAGCAATTAAATCTTGCGCTTCAGCCTGCGCTTCAATTTTAATTTGCCGGGCTTTTTCTTCCGCCACCTTCACCCCTTCATTCTGAATCTGCGCGATTAAATCTTTAATTTCTTGTGCCATATAAGTCTCCTAAAAGTTCCATGGTTCTAGCTAATGGATTCTCAGCTTTTAAAATCGGCCGGCCAATAACTAAAAAATCGCTTCCCGCGCTCACCGCCTCTTTTACGGTCGCGGTTCTTTTTTGATCATCCCCTGAGTCGGTAGTTTGACGGATTCCCGGAGTAACAATCAAAAAATCTTTTTGAATCTCTTGACGTAAATTAACTGCTTCTTGCGCCGAACAAACCACGCCATCTAAACCCCAGCCAATTGCTGATTTGGCCAAATTTAAAACTTCCTGAGCGGTAGAATCTCTGCTCGTCAAAACCGTAATTCCGATTAAAAGCGGACGTTTAATCCGAGAAATTTTCGCCTGCGCTTCTGCCGCCGCGATTGCCGCCTCAACCATGGCTTTACCTCCGGAAATATGTAAAGTAAGCATTTTTACTTTTAAACGCGCGGCCGCCGCCACTGCTTGAGCCACAGTATTAGGAATATCATAATATTTTAAATCTAAAAAAACTTCCGCGCCTTTTTGCTCTAATAATTCAATGATTCTTGGCCCATAAGCAGTAAAAAGCTGGCTCCCAATTTTAAAAATATTTATTTTAGGATAAAGCTTATTTACAAACTGCAGCGCGCTATCTAAGGTATCAACATCTAAAGCTAAAATTAACTCTGCCGGCTTTAATTTTGGCATGCCTTTAATTTCCCGGTTAGACTGTTAAAATTCTGAATTTCATGCTCCCGCATATACTTACTTAACCCCTCAATAATCTCTAAACTTACTCGGGGATTAACAAAATTTGCCGTACCAACGCTAATCGCACTCGCCCCGGCAATAAAAAACTCTAAAGCGCTCTCTGTATCAATTATACCACCCATACCAATTATCGGAATCTTAATTTTATTATAAGTCTCCCAAACCATCTTTAATGCGATCGGCCGAATTGCCGGACCGCTTAAGCCGCCAACCCAAGAACCAATTTTAGGAGTACGTTTTTTAATATCAATACACATCCCTCCCAAGGTATTAATCAGGGCTAAAGCGTCGCTGCCGGCATTTTGCGCCGCTTGCGCGATTTCCACGATTGATGTGACATTAGGAGATAACTTAGTAATTAAACATTTTGTGGTAATTTTACGTAATTGGCTCACCAAAGCAAAAGTTTCTGCGGCATCCTGAGCAATTAATTTGTTCTTTTGCAAATTAGGGCAAGAAATATTTAACTCTAAAGCCGCGATTTCTTTAATCAAATTTAACTTTTCTACTAAAACCACAAATTCTTCCGGGCTTTCTTCAGCCGCGATACTGACAATAATCGGAATGCCGATTTTTTTTAAAAAAGGAAGCTTTTGCGAGATAAACCCGTCAATCCCGGGATTTTCCAATCCAATAGAATTAAGCAACCCGCAAGGAGTTTCGCAGGTGCGCGGGCTAAGATTACCCGGACGGCTTTTTAAGGTGATGGTCTTAGTAACAATCGCTCCCAATTTTTTTAAATCTACTAAATCCTTAAATTCTTGCGCGTAGCCGAATGTTCCCGAAGCTACCAACACCGGATTTTTTAAATCTAGGTTTCCCAACCGCACGCTTAAATTTGGTTTCATCGCTTTTCCCAAGTTAACTCTTTACTAGAAAAAACCGGGCCGTCTTGGCAAACTCTTTTGTAACCGGATTTAGTCATCACCACGCAGCCTAAACAAGCCCCGATGCCACAAGCCATATGCGCTTCTAAAGAAAGTTCACAATTTATATTTTTCGCCGTTGCAATTTGCGCCACAGCTTGCAGCATTGGTTGTGGGCCGCAAGCAAACAAATTTACAGAATTTTCTAGTGTTAAATTAATTTTTAATAAATCCGTAACTTGGCCGCCAAACCCTAACGAACCATCATTAGTCGCTATTTTTACCTGACAACCAAAATTTCTAAATTCCTGGGCACAAAGAACCTTATTTGCGCTTTGCGCTCCAATTAAAACCAGAGGCTTATGCATTTTAATTTTTTCCGCCAAAAATACTAAAGGTGCTACTCCCATTCCTCCAGCAATTAAAATATTCTTGGTTTTCCCGGATTTAACCACGCTTTTTTGATAATTAAATCCGCTACCTAACGGACCGATAATATCTAAAAATTCTTTTGGCCTTCTTTGCGTCAAAATCTCAGTGGCTAAACCAAGCGCCTCATAAAATAACTGCACTTTACCATTTTTTATTTTATGAATACTAAGCGGCCTTCTTAATAAAGGAGCCCACCCCGAAGCTACTTTAACATTAACAAATTGGCCGGGCTGCGCCGCTTTAGCAATACTGCTTGAAACAAACTCTAAAAGCCAAAAATTAGCTTTAACCTCTTTATTAGAAACGATTCGCGCCTTAATTTGTTGAATTTTCATTTTATTTTTGCCGTGCGCTTACTAAGTATCCAAATAAAAATTAAACTTAAAATAAAAATCAAGCCTAAACCTAACAACTGCTCTAAGAAGAGCTGAATTTTTCCCGCACGCAGCCCCATCCAAAGTTTGGCTAACAAAAGTAAAGCAAAAAGCGTGATCATCGAACCAATTTCTTTTTGAAACCAAATTATCTTCATTGGCAGATAGGCACCTAAATCTAATTTCATTAAGCTTGTAATTTTAGGTAAAATCCGGGGCACGCTTTGACAATATTGCGGGTAACTCTGCGGAAAAAAAGAACGCAGTTTTTTCTCTTCCTGAAAAATAAGTGTCAAATAGCGGATCATAAAAACCAGGGAGAAAATTCCCGCGACCCACCATTTGAAGACCGCCAAAACTACTCCCAACCCGATTAAAAATATCCCCAAATACATCGGATTACGCACAACCTGATAAGGCCCGCCCTGAATTAAAGCCTGGCTATCCTGAGAATGTTCAGCTTTATAACCCCGCGCCGAAACCCGAATAATTTGGCCTAAAAGTATTAAAGCAAATCCTAAAAATTGGATGTATTCAGCCCAATTTGACGCTCCACCGTTTTGAAAAAAAACCCGGGGGGAAACAATCACCACGATTGCCGCTATCCCCATAATGATCCCGTTAATCTTAAGACGTTTTTTCATTTTTACCTTTGACAATGAGGGCAAAAATAAGTGCCCCGCGACCCCTGAGTAATTCTTTGAATTAAATTCTTGCAAACAAAACAAGGTCGTCCTTGTCTGCCGTAAACCTGATGATGCCGGGCATAATCGCCATTTTCCCCGGAAACCCGCACGTAATCATCAACCGATGAACCCCCGCATTTAATCGCCATTTTTAACACCGCAATAGTTTGACAAAATAACGTTTCCACTTCATTTTGCAAAAGAGTTTTACTCGAACGAAGCGGATTAATTTTTGCGCGATAAAGAATTTCCGCAGCGTAAATATTGCCAATTCCGGAAATAAATTTTTGATCCAAAAGTAGCGGTTTAATCGCAGTCTTCTTTTTAAGCAGCATATCCTGAAAAACACGGCAAGTCAAATCAAATGGCTCCGGTCCCAGCTCTTGAACAAACTTTAAAGTTTCCCAACGATCCACTAAACGCAGCTCCCCAAAAAGCCGCTGATCATTAAAATCTAAAATTTTACCTCCGGTAAAATAAAACGCCACCCGGCTTTTGCTGCTACCTCCAGGATAAACTAACTGGCCCGTCATTTTTAAATGGATCGTCAAAGCCTGGCCATTAGACAATTCAAAAATTAAAAGTTTACCGCGGCGTAAAATATTTTTAACCCTTAACCCCACTAAGCCTTGAGAAAAAAGTTTCGCGCTTGGCTGGCGAATTACTCCTGCCTGATGCACGCAAATCTTAACGAATTTTTCCCCAAGAATTATTTTTTCTAAATCTCTTTTTATAGTTTCTACTTCCGGCAATTCTGGCATATTTTAAAAATTTATTTAACCTTTTTAGTTTTTATTTTATGATATTCTTGCAAAGATTTTATCCCCAAATCTTTTTTAAGATACGTCTCGATCCCGTTAACGGTCGCCTGGGCGCCAAAAATCGTCGTGGTATAAGGGATATTATAAATAATTACCTGCGAGCGGATTTTTACTTCATCTTCCCGGGGAATTCTTCCCGAAGGCGTATTAATGACCATCTGGATTTTTCCGTCTTTCATTAAATCCAGGATATTGGGCCGGCCTTCTGAAATTTTCGGCAGCACTTTTACCGGAATATTATTCTTTTCTAAAACCGATGCCGTGCCGCTGGAAGCGAAAAGATGAAAACCCAAATCTTTTAATTTTTTGGCGATAAACACCACATCCCTTTTATCCCGATCATGGACCGAGATAAAAACATTGCCTTTTTTAGGGACTTTTTGGCCGGCGGCAAGCTGACTTTTAATATAAGCACTGGAAAAATCTAAATCAATTCCCATCACCTCTCCGGTAGACTTCATCTCCGGGCCGAGCATGACATCCACCCCCGGAAAACGATTAAAAGGAAAAACAGATTCTTTAACCGCCACATATTGCGGAATAACCTCCTCGGTAAAACCTAAGTCTTTCAGTGATTTACCAAGCATAATTTTAGTCGCCAGTTTCGCTAACGGTACACCAATAACTTTGGAAACCAAAGGCACCGTGCGCGAAGCGCGGGGATTCACTTCTAAAATATAAACTTTGGCATCCTTAACCGCATATTGAATGTTCATCAAACCCACGATATGCAACTCTTTAGCTAAACTATAAGATGCTTCACGAATTTTCTTTAAAATATCCGGAGATAAAGTATAAGTCGGTAAAGTCATCGCCGCGTCTCCGGAATGCACCCCGGCTTGCTCAATGTGCTCCAAAATCCCTCCAATGACAAAAGTTTCTCCGTCACCGATTAAATCTACATCGACCTCGATCGCATCTTCTAAAAATTTATCAATTAAGATCGGATGTTCTCCGGAAACCTCCGCCGCTTCTTTAATAAACCTTTCCAATAAATCTTCCTCATAAACAATCTCCATCGCCCGTCCCCCGAGCACATAAGATGGGCGCACCAATACCGGATAACCAATTTCTCGCGCGACTTTTAGCGCTTCCGCAAAAGTAAACACCGTGCCGCTGTTAGGCTGTAATAAACCTAATTTATTAATCAGTTGTTTAAAACGTTTCCGGTCTTCGGCGATATCAATACTCTCGGAACTTGTGCCTAAAATATTTACTCCCGCCTGACGCAAAGCCACCGCTAAATTAATCGGAGTTTGACCGCCAAATTGCACAATCACCCCCAAAGGTTTTTCCAGTTCAATAATATTCATGATATCTTCAAAAGTCAGCGGTTCAAAGTATAACCGGTCAGAAGTATCGTAATCCGTAGAAACCGTTTCCGGATTACAATTAACCATAATACTATCGACCCCTTCTTCTTTTAAAGCGTATGCCGCATGACAACAACAATAATCAAACTCAATCCCTTGGCCGATTCGATTTGGGCCTCCGCCTAAAATCACGACTTTTTTATTTTTACTTACCCGCGCCTCGTCTTTAGTTTCCTGAGTCGAATAAAAATACGGCCGCTTCGCGTTAAATTCCCCACCGCAAGTATCCACTAATTTATAAGCAGCCTTTAAACTGCTTTTTTTACGCAATTGTCTCACTTTAGCCTCCTTAGTCTGCAAAAGAAACGCAATTTGATGATCCGAAAACCCATCGACCTTGGCCTGAGCTAATAATTCCAATGGAATTTTTAACTCATCTTCTTCTTTTGCATTACGAAACTCCTTAATTTTTTCTTCTAACTCCACTAGTTGTTTTAAATTATCAAGAAACCAACGATCAATGCGCGATAAACTATAAATTTCATCAATACTTAAACCCGCTTTTAAAGCATAACGCAAATAAAAAAGCCTTTCATCATTAGGAATACGCACTTTATCTTTTATTTCTTGCAATAAAAGTGGCTCCGGATTTTTAAGCTCAGCGTCAGTAATTTTATCCTCTCCATCCGCGCCAAATCCAAAACGCTTAATTTCAATCGAGCGCATTCCTTTTTGTAAAGCCTCTTTAAAATTGCGGCCAATCGACATTGCTTCTCCCACCGCCTTCATCGAAGTGTTTAATACTCTTGGCGCATAAGGAAATTTTTCAAAAGTAAAGCGGCAAATTTTAAAAACACAGTAATCTACCGTCGGTTCGAAAAAAGAGGTAGTTTTGCTTGTCACCTGATTCATCACTTCCGGCAAAGTTAAACCTACTGCTAATTTTGTCGCCACCCGGGCAATCGGAAATCCCGTCGCTTTAGAAGCTAAAGCCGAAGAACGCGAAAGCCGCGGATTAACTTCGATAATTACAATTTTTCCGTCATCCGGATTTTGCGCAAATTGAATATTTGCCCCGCCGCCGGAAATATTAATCTTACGAATGATTTTTTTACAAAGAAAAGTAAAATTATTATACTCCTCTGGAGTCAAAGTCTGCGCCGGAGCGACCACGATGCTATCTCCGGTATGCACCCCCATCGGATCAACATTTTCCATCGAAGTAACGATAATGACATTATCGGCGCAATCACGCATCACTTCAAATTCAATTTCTTTCCAACCTAAAACTGACTGCTCCACCAATACTTGATGCACGGGGCTGGTTTCAATACCTTGAGTCAATAAAATTTCCAACTCCTCCTGGTTATAAGCAATCCCGCCGCCATTTCCACCCAAACAATATGCCGGACGTAAAATTAAAGGGAATCCCATCTCCAGGCCAATCTTCATCCCCGCTTTTAAGGTGGTGGCAATCCCGCTTTTGGGCATTGCCACTCCGATCTCCTGCATCGCTTGCTTAAAAAGTTCCCGGTCTTCAGCACAAGCAATCGCTTCCACCGATGAACCGATAGATTCTACCCCATATTTTTTAAGTACACCGGTTTGCATGAGAAAAAAAACTAAATTTAATCCCGTCTGCCCGCCTAAAGTAGGTAAAATCGCATCCGGCCTTTCTTTGGCAATAATCTTAGTCAGTACCTCAATATTCAAAGGCTCAATATAAGTCACGTTCGCTAAGCCCGGATCAGTCATAATTGTCGCCGGATTAGAATTTACTAAAATCGTATAATAACCCTCTTCCTTGAGCGCTTTACAAGCTTGTGATCCGGAATAATCAAATTCGCAAGCTTGTCCAATGACAATCGGCCCGGACCCAATCATTAAAACTTTCTTAATATCTTTCCGCCGCGGCACTTTATCTTTCCGCCCGCCGAAAAGCAGGCTTGACTAATTTACTAAATTTAATTAATACCTCATTTACTCCGCAAAAACCCGTCGTGACCGGATTATATTGCACTCCGATGAGCTTTAATTTTTTACTTTCAATTTCTTCGATTGTATGGTCATTAAGGTTATAAGCGGTAACCTTTAAATCTTTAATCTTGCGTAAAGAATTATTTGCGATTACATATTCATGATTTTGCGCCGTAATCTCGCCTTTAAAAGTTCCCGGCCGCGCGATCGGATAATTTACTCCCCGGTGGCCAAATTTTAAACGCGCTAACTTCGCTCCTAAAGCCAGTGCTAAAACCTGACAACCGCTAGCAACTCCCAAAATCGGAAGCTTACCAATCAAAGGGCTAATATTTTCTGCCAGCGTATTTAAATACGGATCATTTTCCGGCCCATTAGAAATTATCAAGCCTTTAGGTTTCACGGCTAAAATTTCTTTTCCGCTAGCGTAATAAGGAAAAATATTTAATTTAAAATTTAAACTTTCTAATTGTTTAATTAAACCCTGCGTCAAGCCTAAATCTAAAACTGCGATGGTTACCCCTTTAATTTTAGAAGAAATTTTCACTTTTTTAACCGAAACCTCCGGAAATAAACTTTTTGCGGGCTGCTTTTTAAATTTATTTATTTTGTCCGCCAATTTTTTAGTTTCAAACTCTTGCGTCGAAATTATCCCCACTAAAGGGCCGTTATCCCGCAAATACACCGTTAAACTCCGCGTGTCTAAATTATAAATTATCGGGGTTGCTCCCTTTTTTAAGAAAGTATCTAAACTTTCCTTGGCTTGCCAATGAGAATAAATCCTACTTTTCTCCTTAACCGCTAAAGCGCTGACCCAAATTTTAGCCGATTCGCTAAATTGCGCCGCGATTCCGTAATTACCAATCAAAGGATAAGTGAGCACTAAAATTTTACCAGCATTAGCCGGATCGGTAATCATTTCTTGATATCCCACCACCGCGGTATTAATAATCACTTCTCCCAAACGCTCGGTATCCATGCTGCTTTGAGCATTGAAGCTCTTCCCGTCTTCAAGATAAATGATCGCTTTCATGTCAAACTACTCAAATTTTCCCCATAAAATCGCTTTATTACACCACTATTACCTATTTTCTACCAGTTTTATAATCTAACTACTCCACTTTGCTCTTTTTTCTCTTTTCGCCATTCATCTTATGCGCCTGGCAGGAATTGAGCACCTTAAGCTTTGGTCTAGCGAAACACTTGTGAGCGTAGCGAACAAGTACAAGCCATTATTCCTACTTTATTTTATGCGCCTGGCAGGAATTGAGCACCTTAAGCTTTAGTCTAGCGAAACACTTGTGAGCGTAGCGAACAAGTGTGAACCGTTATGAGCTTCCTGCCCATCATTTAGTGCGCCTGGCAGGAATTGAACCTGCACCACTAGCTCCGGAGGCTAGTGCCCTATCCGTTGGGCCACAGGCGCAAAAATCTAGCGTTACTTTTGATAAACGATCTTACCATCACAAATTGTATAATCTACCCGGCCGACTAAATTTTTACCTAAGAAAGCACAATTTTTAGATTTAGAAATTATCTTATTTTTTTCCACCCGCCATTGATCTTCCGGAGAAATCACGATTAAATCCGCGATTTTACCGACACTCAAACTTCCTTTATCTAAGCCTAAAACTCGTGCCGGATTTAAAGATAACAATTCGATTACTCTTTTCCAACTTAATAATCCCGAAGCAATTAATTCCGTAATGCTAACCGCCAACTCCGTTTCTAAACCGATAACCCCAAATTGCGCGCGTTCAAACTCAATATCTTTTTCATGTTCCGTATGGGGAGCATGATCAGAAGCAATCACATCAATCACTCCATCTTTCAAGCCTTGCTTAATCGCTGCGACATCTATTTTGCTTCTTAAGGGCGGATTCATTTTCATATTTGTATCATATCCAAGGAGGTTATCATCGCTCAAAGCAAAATAATGCGGCGCCGTCTCGCAAGTAACACGCCAGCCTTGTTGTTTTGCCTGAGCAATCGCTAACACTGATTGGCGACAACTCACATGAGCAATATGTAAAGCTGCTTTGGTTTTCCCCGCCAAAGTAATATCTCGCGCCACTCTTTCAAATTCCGAGGCATTAGATATCCCCCGTAATCCTAAACGCGTAGAATTAAAACCTAAATTCATCACCCCTTTAGCCGCCAAAACTTTATCTTCCGCATGACAAATCGTTAAAAGATTAAGGCTTTGAGCTTTTTCTAACGCTTCTAACATCAGGACATCATTATCTACCGAAGCTCCATCATCCGATAAAGCAATCACGCCGCTTTTTTTTAAAGCTCCAAAATCACTCAATTCTTGGCCGAAACGATTTTTAGTAATAGTCCCACAAATTAAAACATTAATTTTCGCGCTTTGTTTAATTATCCCTTTTAGAAGTTCCACGTTTTGTGCCGTGTCCATGGCCGGATTAGTATTAGGCATCGCTAAAACCGTAGTCACCCCACCCGAAGCCGCGGCCGCCGTGGCCGTCGCCACAGTTTCATTGTCTTCTCTTCCCGGTTCTCGCAAATGAACGTGCATATCAATAATTCCCGGAGCGATAATTTTATTTTGTGCGTCAATAACATTTTTAGCCGCAATTTTAATATTTTTAGCAACTTGCGCGATTTTATTTCCTTCAATTAAGATATCTAAGATATCATCAATCTTATTTGCCGGATCAATTACTCTGCCATTCTTAATTAAAATACTCATGCTTTTATTTCCTTTGCCTGAGAAACTAAAAACAAAACTGCCATCCTTACCGCGATGCCGTTAGTAACCTGTTCTAAAATCACAGAATTAGCTCCATCCGCCACTTCGCTTGACATTTCAATCCCCCGGTTAATCGGTCCCGGATGCATAACAATAATATTTTTCTTCGCTTTTGCCAGGCGCTCTTCGGTAATCCCATATTTTTTATAATACTCCAGTTGCTCCGGAAAAGCCGCCCCTAAATCCCGTTCAAATTGCATTCTTAAAACATTCACCGCGTCGGCATTTTTTAAAGCCTCATCAATATTACTGGCACATTTAACCCCGGTTTTTTCTATTTCTAACGGTAATAAAATTTCCGGCGCGCAAACCGTAACCTTAGCCCCTAACTTTGTTAACCCCCAAATATTGGAACGCGCCACGCGAGAATGCGCGATATCGCCAACAATAGTAATATTAAGGCCCTCGATCTTACCTAATTTTTCTTTTAAAGTGAAAATATCCAGCAATGCTTGAGTAGGATGTTCGTGCCAACCATCTCCGGCATTAACCACACTAATATCCAATGCACGCGCCAACATATTAGCCGCCCCGGAACAATTATGACGCATGATAATAATATCCGCTTTAAGCGCCTGAATATTTCTTCCGGTATCAATTAAGGTTTCGCCTTTACGCACGCTGGAAGTTTCCGTCGCAATATTAATCACATCCGCAGAGAGCCTTTTCGCGGCCACTTCAAAAGATACTCTCGTGCGTGTAGAAGGCTCATAAAAAAGATTGACTGCGGTCTTCCCGCGTAAAGCCGGAACCTTTTTAATCTCGCGCGAAGAAACTTCTTTAAAAGATTCCGCGGTATCTAAAATTAAATTTATCTCCTCCGCCGTTAAATACTCCAATCCTAAGAGGTCTTTTTTATTCCAGGCCATTAATCCTTCTCCACAATTAATACTTCATCAACACCGTCAGACTCCAGCAAACGCACTTCGACAGTTTCTTTTAAAGAAGTCGGAATATTTTTCCCCACAAAATCTGCCCGAATCGGTAATTCCCGGTGGCCCCGGTCAACCAAAACTGCCAACTGAATCGATTGCGGACGTCCAAAATCAATTAAAGCATCCAAGGCCGCGCGAATCGTTCTGCCGGTATAAAGCACATCATCAACTAAAATTAAATTTTTATTATTAATATCAAAATCAATTTCTGTTTTCCGCACCAAAGGCTGGCCCGAAGCGAGCGCTAAATCATCACGATAAAGAGTAATATCTAAAGCCCCGGCAACTACCGCTTGGCCTTCAATCTTCTCGATACAGTTTGCTAAACGCTGAGCAATGTAGACTCCCCGATTTCTTATCCCCACCAGACAAAGCGCAGCGGTACCTTTATTCTTTTCAATAATTTCATGAGCAATGCGCATAATTGCTCGGTTAATCGCATCTTGATCTAAAATTTTAGCTTTTTCTTTCATTTTTTAGCTTCTCGCTCTTATCCCGCTATTCCGCTAAGACACCCCGCGCTTAAAGGAATTGCGCGGGTGTGTTGCCCGTGCAACAAAATACCCCTGGCGGTTTTGCCAAGGGTTCTTATTATTAACCTGCATAATATTCATTTTATTTACCTTGCCGACTTCACAGAGCCGGGCTTAAAGGTCCTTTGTTAATTTTTTATAGTATACCATATATACCTGCGCTGTCAAGCCCAAAACTCTCCAATATTATCCTAAAAATTTACTAAGCGGGTCCTGCCACTGCGGCACCCTGTCGTGCTCGCTTATAGCTGCGCGCGACAGGGAACCCGCCTCCGTGTCACCCGCCGATTAAAATTTTTCTTTTCAAACTTAACTTATATTTTGTGCGAAGAATACTGTGGAGCGTGCATCGCACGCGGAACAATATCCGAAGGACAAAATATAAACTAAATCTGTCAATTAGCGGGTGGCTGGTTTTGGATTCGAGCACGGCGTGGAGGCCAGGAGCGGGCATGGTTCACCCTCTTTCTTTTGGGACGAGGTGAGAGCGACGCCAGCCGACTCGAGCGCCGTTGCGCCACGCTGGGGCGCAACAAGCGTCCGTGCGAGAAACAAAACCAGACAGGACCCGCTAACTTTGTGGCAGTATGATAGTAACAGGACCCGTTAACGTTAAATCACTACTACAAATTCACCGCGCGGCTTATTCTTGATCAATCGCTCTTGAATACTTTTAGGCGTACCACGCAAGACCTCTTCAAATTTTTTCGTCAATTCCCGCGCCACGGCAATTTCTTGTCCTACAAAAACTTCCCCGATATCATCCAGGCTGGCTAAAATTCTATGGCTCGATTCATAAAAAATTAAGGTACAACCAAGCTGCTTAAATTTAGCTAATAAATTTTTCCGCGCTTGAGTGCGATTTGGTAAAAATCCGCCAAAATAAAATTCATGCGCCGGTTTTCCAGAAAGCACCAGCGCATTAACAAAAGCCGCCGCGCCTGGAATAAAACTCATCGGCAAATTATTTTTAATTGCTAAATTAATTAAATTATATCCCGGGTCTAAAATTCCCGGCGTACCGGCATCCGAAACCAAAGCAATATTTTTCCCCGCCGCCAGTAGATTAACGAGATAATCACCTTTACTAAAACGATTGTGCTGAAAAAAACTCGTCAGCGGAGTCTTAATATTATAATGCGCTAAAAGAATTTTCGTATGGCGGGTATCTTCACAAGCAATTAAATCCACGCTTTGCAAAATTTCTACAGCCCGGAAAGTTAAATCTTTTAAATTGCCGATTGGGGTGGCAACAATATAAAGCATTATTCCACAGTTACGGATTTAGCCAAATTACGCGGTTGATCCACGTCGCAACCACGCTTAAGCGCGATATGATACGCCAAAAGCTGCAACGGCAATACAACCAGTAAAGGAGAAAAAAATTCTGCGCAAAGAGGAATATAAATAACTTCCCGGGTGAGCTTCTTAACCTGAGCGTCGCCTTCTGAAGCAATGGCAATAATCTTTCCCTTCCGAGAATGAATTTCTTGAATATTAGAAATCATTTTTTCATAAATCTTCGAAGCCGGAGCAATACAAACTACCGCCCGATATTCATCAATCAAGGCAATCGGCCCATGTTTCATCTCTCCAGCGGCATAACCTTCAGCAGGAATATAAGAAATTTCCTTTAATTTTAACGCGCCTTCCAAAGCGGAAGGATAATTTAAATTTCGTCCCAAATATAAAAATGAACCCAAATGCGAATGCCGCCTGGCAACGCGGCCGATATTATCTTGAACGCGTAAAATTTGAATTTGTTTTTGAGGAATCGTCTGCAATTCGGCAATTAACTTATTTATTTTACTCTCCGCGACAATTTTACGAATTTGAGCCAAATAAAAAGCAAATAAATAAATTGCCGTTAACTGCGCGGTATAGGCTTTGGTAGAAGCGACCCCAATTTCCGGGCCAGCGTGAGTATACATTACGCCATCAGACTCTCGAGTTAAACTGGAACCTAAAACATTACAAATCGAAATAACTTTAGCCCCCCGCTTCTTGGCTTCTCTGACCCCCGCTAGAGTATCCGCTGTCTCGCCGGATTGGCTAATCGCTAATACTAAAGTATCCGCGTCTACTAATAAATCTCGATAACGAAATTCACTGGAAACATCAATCGAAATCGGAATCTTACAAAGAGACTCTAAAATATATTTACCGACTAAACCGGCATGATACGCCGTCCCACAGGCCACGATAAAAATATTTTTTATACTTTGTAATTTTTCTAAAGGAATATTTTGTTCTTTAAACAAAATGCTATTATCTTTGGCAATCCTTAATTTAAGCAAATCCCCAATAATTTTAGGTTGTTCATTAATTTCCTTCAGCATAAAATGCTTATAACCTTGCTTCTTGGCCTGTTCAATATCCCAATTCAAGAATACCGGTTTTTTGGTGATCTGCTGGCCATCAAAATCAATAACCCGATAAGCATCATTACTTAAGACCACCGCTTCATTTTCTTCTAAAAAGATAATCTCTTTGGTATGTTCCAGGATTGCCGGCGCGTCAGATGCTAAAAAATTCTCCTCCTTACCAAGGCCAACAATCAACGGGCTCCCTCGGCGAGCACCGACTAATTTTCCCGGTTCCGCGCGAGCAATCACCGCCACCGCGAAAGACCCACGTAATAGTTTTAAAGCTTTACAGACTGCCTCTTCTAAAGGAATATTTTTATAAAATTTTTCAATTAAGTGCACGATTACTTCGGTATCAGTTTGACTGCGGAATAAATGGCCTTCTTTAATTAACTGGTCTTTGAGAGTTTCATAATTTTCAATAATTCCATTATGCACTAAAGCAATGGAATTTTCACAATCCAAATGCGGATGCGCGTTGCTTTGAGTCGGCGCGCCATGAGTTGCCCAACGCGTGTGCGCAATCCCCACCACGCCAAATAAAGGATGGCTTTTTAATAAATTTTCTAGAGCTTTAATTTTTCCCGGAGCTTTACGCACGAGAGGAAAGTTATTTTTAGGAGAAATCACCGCAATACCGCTGGAATCATATCCGCGGTACTCTAAACGTTTCAGGCCAGTCAAAAGTACTTCTTGGGCTGGCCTTTTACCAATGTATCCGACTATTCCACACACGAGCACACTCCTCAAGCTTGCGTTAGCAAGCTTATTTAGCGAAGTCCCGCGAGTGTCTTAAAAATTCTCCATTGAGAATTTTTAAGACGGTTACGAGCGGGAGAAAATATCGCAATTATAAATGACCCTGACGGGATTTGAACCCGTGTCGAGAGCTTGAAAAGCTCTTGTCCTAGACCAGGCTAGACGACAGGGTCGGGATTTTATGCTTCTGTTTCCGCAAATACTGGAGCAACGCAGGAAACCCGATCCTTATCCTGCAATTTAATTAACCGCACTCCTTGAGATGAGCGCCCGGTTTCCCGGATATCTTTAATCGCGCAACGCAAAAATATTCCGTTTTGAGTAATTACCATCAACTCATCATTATCATTGACGGTTTTTAAATTTACCGCTTCACCATTTTTGTCTGTCACTTTAATATTAATCACCCCTTTACCACCGCGGCTGGTGAGGCGATAAGCATCAACAGTTGTGCGTTTCGCAAAACCTAAAGTCGTCACCGTAAGAATGGTGGCGTCCTTTTGTGGAACCACCATATCAATCACTTCATCTTTTTTGCCTAAAGAAATTGCGCGCACTCCATGAGCGCTTCTGCCCATATCGCGCACTTTTTCTTCCGAAAACCGGATTGCTTTACCTTGACGCGTACCAATCAACAATTCCTGTTTCCCATCAGTCATCTCCACGCCAATCAACGCGTCATCTTTATCTAAAGTAATCCCGATAATTCCGCCTTTGCGCGGATTACCATAGGCTTCCAGTTTAGTCTTTTTAATTTGTCCAAATTTCGTAACCATCACTAAATATTTATCCGGAGAAAATTCCTTGACCGGAATCGTAGAACTCACTTTAGCGGATGCTTCCATTTCCACTAAATTCACAATCGATTTTCCTTTAGAAACCCGGCTCGCCTGAGGAATCTCATAAACTTTAAGCCAATGCACCTGGCCTTTGTCGGTAAAAATAAGCAAATAATCTTTGGTGGAAGCGACAAAAAGATGCTCACTAAAATCTTCCTCTTTTAACTCCGCCCCCGTAGAACCGGACCCCCCGCGTTTCTGCTTGCGGTAAGCGCTGACCGGCAAACGCTTAATATAACCGCCATGGCTAATCGTAACTACAACATCCTCTTCAGCAATCAAATCCTCGACTTCTAATTCTTCAGCTTCCCCCACAATATCCGTGCGCCTAAGATCGCCATACTTCTTCTTGAGCTCTTCCAGTTCTACTTTAATAATCGCTTCGATCTTTTTAAGCGAAGCCAAAATTGCACGACAAGCTTCAATCTTTTTTAATAATTCCGCATACTCCGCTTCAATCTTATCCTGCTCTAGCGCCGTCAAGCGTTGCAGCTGCATCTCTAAAATTGCCTGAGATTGAATCTCAGACAATTCAAACTCCTTCATTAAATTTAATTTCGCCGCTTCCGTGCTTTTGGAAGTTTTAATCACTTTGATAATGCGATCAATAAATTTTAAAGCAATTTTTAACCCTTCTAAAATATGCGCCCGTTTTAATGCTTTATCTAATTCAAATTGTGTGCGGCGGCGAATGATCACTTTGCGGTGCTCAATATAACAATCGAGAACCTGGCGTAAATTTAAAACTCGGGGCCGATTATCAACTAAAGCTAAAATAATAATTCCAAAAGTAGTTTCTAACTGGGTATGCTTAAAAAGCTGATTTAAAATAATTTGTGATTCCACGTCGCGTTTCAGTTCAATCACAATGCGCATGCCGTCTTTATCCGATTCATCGCGAATATCTGAAATACCTTCAATTTTTTTATCATCCACTAGTCCGGCAATCGCTTCAATTAGCCCGGATTTCTGAACCTGATAAGGAATTTCCGTAAAAATAATTAAATCTTTCCCGTTTTTCTGATGCTCAATCGTCGCTTTCCCGCGCACAAGCAATTTACCGCGGCCAGTGGTATAAGCGTCTTTAATCCCGCTTTTACCACAAATTAAACCTCCGGTGGGAAAATCCGGCCCTTTAATAAAACGCATCAAATCTTTAATTTCCGCTTCCGGATGATCCAGGAGATAAATAATGGCATCACAAACTTCATTTAAATTATGCGGCGGAATATTCGTCGCCATCCCGACAGCAATCCCACTTGAGCCATTCACTAAAAGATTTGGAACCGTGGCCGGTAAAAGCAACGGCTCTTTTAAGGAAGCATCAAAATTGGGGCCAAAAACTACGGTGTCTTTTTCAATATCTCCGAGCATTTCATCAGAAATTGCCGCCAAGCGCGCTTCAGTATAACGCATTGCCGCCGCGGTATCTCCGTCCACAGAGCCAAAGTTGCCTTGTCCATCCACCAAAGGATAGCGCAAAGAAAAACTCTGCGCCATTCTTACTAAAGTATCATAAATCGCCATATCACCATGCGGATGGTACTTACCCATAGTTTCACCGACAATACGCGCGCATTTTTTATAAGGCTTAGAATGTTCAAGGTTTAAATCTTGCATCGCGTAAAGAATGCGCCGATGCACCGGTTTTAAACCATCGCGCACATCTGGAAGCGCCCGGCCAACAATCACGCTCATGGCGTAGTTAAGATAAGAGTCTTTAACCTCTTCTTCAATATAAACCGGAATTATTTTTTCATTGCGCGTATACATTAGCTTATTGCCATCCCTTTTAATTTTTTATACAACAACACCATCGCCAGTGTCACAAACGGAATAAACACACTTTGAATTAAAATATCATAAACGTTCGCTAAGCGCACGAATAACGTTGCGTTTTGGGCCTGAGCATTGAAAATTATCTTAAAAATAAAGACCGGCAAAGAATAAATTATTACTGTCACGATAATTAAAAGATAAATTTTAAGCATCGCACTGACGTGGGGTTTAATTAAATTATTGCTGCCGCGTAATGCGGCCAGCGGCCAGCTTTGTTCTAAAACGCAGACTACCCCGCTTAAAGACCAACGCACCGCACCATAAACTAACGCCGCCACTAATACTAAGGTCGAAACGATAATTGCCGCCAAACCTAGGGAATGGCCTTTAAAAAAACCCATCCACCCGGCATAAAAAACAATACCGCATCCAAAAGTTAAAAACAATACTAACGCATAAAATGAAACTATTAAAACGATAAACTTTAAAGCATAAACCCTGGATGCTAAAATACTTTTACCAATCTCCCAAGATTCATTATTCGTGGTTTTATCGGCGCTAATTAAGTTCGCCACCGACCCCCAAGAACTAATGATAATCCCTAAAATAAAGATCGCCACTACCGCCAGTATATTTTCTTTTGGTAAAGCATCCGAATAAAGCTTCAATAATGCGACCGGCAAGCCAAAAATTAAATATAAAACACTGAATTTTTTCCATTGTTGCGTAAACAACGCCCAAGCTTCTTGAAAAATTCTCCAGGGATAAACTAAATTTTGAGTTATTTCTGACACCGCGGCCTCCTTTGTTAAATATCTAAATTTTTCACTTGATGCGCGTAATTTTCAATAAACTCTCGGCGCGGCTCAACCTGATCGCCCATTAAAACCGTAAACATTTTATCCGCTTCCACGGCATCTTCCAAAACTACTTGTAAAATTGTCCTTTTTTCAGGATCCATCGTTGTATCCCAAAGTTGCTGCGGATTCATTTCACCTAAACCCTTGTACCTTTGGATATGCATCCCCTTCGTGGCAACTTCCTTAATATAAGCTAAAACCTCTCTTAGACTAAAAGCTTCTTTGATGTCATCATCATTAGTAATGCGATACAACGCTTTTATCTTTTTCTCATCACTTTTAACCACTCCATCTTTAGCAAGTAAAATCGGATTGAAATAAGTATCTATATCTAAGCCCAATTTTTCAATTTTTAATACCACCGCTTCAATTTCCTGCGCTTCAAAAAGATGTAAAACATCCTGCTCCATCTCTTTACCCGCCTTATTTGTTAACTCCGCTAATTCTTTGTCAGAAGAGCAAAAATGGGCAATTCCATCCACTTTTACCCTATAAACTGGCAATTTTTTGGTCTTTGGATGTCTAAATTTAAGGTATTCTGTAAAATCCACTCCCTTTTTCTCTAAATACCTCCCAAACTTATCCAACTCCGCTAAAAAATTCAACAGCTCCTTAAACTGATTATCAGAAAAAACTTGTTTATCTTTCACTCTAAGAAGCTTATGCCTTTCCCGTCCTAAGTCTAAAAGCATTTCATCCATCTGTTTTTCGGTTTGAATATACTCTTCACGTTGGCCTCTTTTAATTTTATAAAGCGGCGGCTGCGTAATATAAACATGGCCAGCTTCCACCAATTTTGGCATCTGGCGATATAAAAGCGTTAAAAGTAATGTCCGAATATGCGAACCGTCAATATCGGCATCGGCCATTAACATTAATTTGTGGTATCTTAATTTTGATAAATCAAATTCTTCCCCAATTCCCGTGCCTAAAGCCGTAATAATCGTCCGGATTTCTTCATTAGAGAGAATCTTATCTAAACGAGATTTTTCAACATTTAAAATCTTTCCTTTAATCGGTAAAATCGCCTGAAACCTGCGGTCCCGGCCTTGTTTCGCAGAACCACCGGCAGAATCACCTTCCACAATATAAAGTTCACATAAAGCGGCATCTCTTTCCGAGCAATCCGCTAATTTCCCCGGTAAACCCGCTCCTTCTAAAGCGCCTTTACGACGCGTTAATTCCCGAGCCTTACGCGCCGCTTCCCTTGCGCGCGAGGCAACAATGACTTTATCAATAATTTTATTCGCCACTGCGGGATTTTCTTCAAAATAATTAGAAAGCGCTTCAAAACTCGTAGACGCCACCAGGCCTTCCACTTCAGAGTTCCCTAATTTAGTTTTAGTTTGTCCTTCAAATTGAGGATTAGGAACTTTAACGCTGATTACCGCCGTTAAACCCTCGCGCACATCATCGCCAGTAATCGCGATGTTATCTTTAAGTAAATTTTTCGTTTTCGCGTATTGATTAATACCGCGCGTTAAAGCAGATTTAAAACCCGATAAATGCGTCCCCCCCTCGATGGTATTAATATTATTCGCGAATGAAAACATCGTTTCCGCGTAACCATCATTATATTGTAAAGCCACTTCCACAATCACGTCATCTTGATGCTTTTCAAAATAAACGACCTTATTATGTAAAGGGTTTTTATTTTTATTTAAATATTCAACAAAAGAAACAATCCCTCCGGAAAATTCAAAAATCGCTTCCTTGTCCGAACGTTCATCATTTAATTTAATTTTTAATCCTTTATTTAAAAAAGCTAGTTCGCGTAAACGCTGAGAAAGGATATCATAGGAATATTCCGTTTTCGTAAAAATACTCTTATCCGGTTTAAAAGTAATTTTCGTTCCGGTAGAACTACTCTTGCCAATGACGGTTAACTTAGAAACAGTCTTGCCGCGTTCATAGCGTTGATGATAAATCTTACCGTCGCGTTTCACCTCTACTTCTAACCAATCCGAAAGCGCGTTCACGCAACTGACCCCCACGCCATGCAACCCCCCGGAAACCTTATAAGAACGATGATCGAATTTACCTCC
>CAIVOB010000087.1 GCA_903907475.1 Candidatus Omnitrophota bacterium | reverse complement strand
GCTAATCGGTCTTGGGTTAGCTATCGATTACTCCTTACTTATACTCTTCCGGTTTAGAAGAGAGTCGGTAGCGCAATCCAGCGAGGTAACTGAAACCATTGTTCGAACTATGGCGAGCGCGGGACGCACTATCGCTATTTCAGGTTTCACCGTAGCTATCGCGCTCTCTACTCTGATCTTTGTCCCGGTCCCATTCATTCGCTCTCTTGGAATTGCGACAGCGTTGGTCCCACTGATCTCAATTGCCGCCACATTTTCATTACAACCGGTACTTCTCTCTTTCTTCTCCTCCCCCCAACGACTGCCCACCAAAAACGCCCCAATATCGCCTAACTTAGTAATTAACAATAACGCGGCTAAAAATCCTAAACCGCCGGTAAGAAACCGGATCTTAATAATAAAACTAAAAAACCAGGAAACATAAAGTATCCCAAAAATCGTGGTCGAAATATCCACAATCACCCCGGAACTATCTCGGCGCTTAAACTGCATCAGCAATAGAAAAAACAAAGCTAAAACAATAAATAATAATTCCCAGCTTTTGGTGGGTTCAAAACGGAACATAATTGACAAAGGAATAACCGCTCCCATACCAATGCCAAAATATTTATAATTCTTGATTCCTTTTTTTTCGAGCATCACAAAATATTCATGAAGACCAATCATGATAAAAAGCGTCACCACTAAACCGCAGATCCAATCAAAAAAGATGACGATCGAAATTAGAGCAATTAATACTAGCGCGCTAATTATTCTTTTACTGAGCATCCAAGCCTCCGAATCTTCTTTCTCTTTTTTGGTATTCCTTAATTGCTTCTCGTAACTGGCTGGTTCCGAAATCCGGCCAATAACAAGACGAAAAATAAATTTCCGCATAAGTTAGCTGCCAAAGCATAAAATTACTTAAACGCATTTCAGAGCTGGTGCGAATAAGTAAATCCGGATCCGGTAATTCCGGAGCATATAAATAAGCGCTAAACTCTTGGGCTTCTAACCTCTCCGGCGCCATTTTACCGCTTAAAACATCATGCGCAAATTTCTTCGCCGCGTCCATAATCTCTTCTCGCCCGCCGTAATTAAGCGCTAAAACTACTTTTAAGCCGGTATTCATTTTTGTTTTCTCTTCGGCCGCTTTAATCTTTTTTTGTAAATATTTAGGTAAAGGGTCATCCCGTCCAATAACCATAAAACGTATATTTTTTTTATGTAAAACCTGAATTTCCGTGCGCAAAAAATTATCCAAATAACGCATTAAAACCGAAATTTCAGCCTGCGGCCTACTCCAGTTTTCCGTCGAAAAAGCAAAAAAAGTCAAACATTCAATACCAAGCGCGGGAGCGGCGTTAATAATTTCTTTCACTCGCTTCACCCCTTCTTGGTGCCCTTTAACCCTCGGCCAGCCTTTTGTTTTTGCCCAACGGCCGTTGCCATCCATAATAAAAGCTACATGCTTGGGGATTTTTAATTTTTCCGGCATCCTACTGATGTACCTGATAATCTATATTTGGAAAGAGGTTATCTTTAGATTCAATATCCGAAAGCCAAAGTTCATCAATATTTCTAGAATTTATATCTTCATAAATACGATTAAACCGTAAAAGATGGTCTTTTGTCCGCCGAATCGCGTAACTTGTATGTGTCCCGGTTCCAAGGATAAAACCCCAATCCGAACTTTGCGCCAAAAGCAATTCTCGTAAAGCCTGGTTTAACGCCCGGCGTAATATTCCTTGCGCCCCGGGATGATCCTTAACTAATGCGCTCATTCTTGTGCTGGCGGCATGCAAATGACGATAAATCCAATCGTTCGTTCCCTGTAACCACATCTCCGAATACCCTTTATAACCCCAACTAGAAAATGAAGGAGTGATTACTTGATTACGCGGATTCTCCTCCAAATATTCCGAAGGCGTAATCATGCGAATCTCATTTTGATCGCAAGCAACTTTACGAAAAAGAAAATCTAACCACAAAGGGCCTTCATACCACCAGTGCCCAAAAAGCTCAGCATCATAAGGGGAAACAATGATTGGGGCTTTACCCATTAAATTAAAAAGGTAATCTGCCTGTTTTTGACGATTGAACATAAAATTTCCGGCGTGCTCCGCGCAACGCTGGCGAGCCCAATCCGCAACATAAGGCTCCTTATGATTACTGGTACCGGTAATCCGGTAATATTTTATTCCCGTATTAATTCTTACTCCATCCGGATGAATATACGGCTTAATATAATCAAATTCTAAATCAAAACCCACGTCCCGATAAAACTCTCGATAATTATAATCTCCCGGATATCCTTCAATCGAACTCCAGACTTGTTTGGAAGATTCCAGGTCCCGTCCAAAAGCCGCTACCCCTGAACCTTTACAATAAACCGGAGCAAAAACCCCATATTTCGGACGAGGAGTGCCGTGCAATAAACCATGAGAATCCGTAAAAAAATAACGAATTCCAGCCTCCTTCAAAATCTCATCATGCCCGGGACAATATCCGCATTCCGGTAACCAAATACCTCGCGCCCGCCTCCCGAAAGTATTTTCATAGTGATCCGCGGCAACTTTTACTTGAGCGCGCACCGAATCCCGGCAAACATCCATGAGCGGAAAGAATCCATGTGTCGCCCCACAGGTAATAATTTCTAACTTTCCTAAATCCTGAAATTTTTTAAAAGCATAAACCAAATTGCGATTATATTTCTCAAAAGTATCACGGGCATGCCTAAAGCGCTCAAAATACATGAGCGCTAAATTTTTAAAATCCGGCTGCCATTTTGTGCGCTCAATTTCTTTTTCCGTTAATTCAATAAGTTTATTAATATGCTTTAAATAACGTTCTTGTAAAAGAGCATCGCTTAACATCGAAATCAGCGTCGGACTTAAAGTCATCGTAAGGCGAAAATCTATCCCGTCCTGAACCAGCCCTTCAAAAACTGAGATTAGCGGCACATAAGTTTCTGTAATCGCCTCATAAAGCCAATCCTCTTCTAAAAAATTTTCATGTTCAGGATGGCGCACAAAAGGCAGGTGTCCGTGTAAAACTAAGCAAAGATAACCTTTAGTCATAAATTTTTATTTGGTTTCCCGAGTAACGATGGGGGTGATTGTACGTTCTTCTAATTTATCCGCAGAAACCGCCTTAACCGGAATGATTTGTTTTCCATCCGGCAAATAATAACGCAGGGTGAAAGTTCCATCCGGACGCAGATTAATCGGAACTCCCTGTACCGTTACTTTGGCATCCGGCTGGGTTGCTCCGTAAACAATTAACTCGCAATCTACTTTTAACCAAAAATTTCTCTCCTGAACTTCTTTTTTCACCGGGCTCGATGATAATCCCGAACTAAAGACTCCTTGTTTAACGCGTTCCTGCCAGGCCCGGCCCACCGCAGAACTCCGGCCCAAGCCAAAACCCATACCATAAAGCCGCGCGAACATTTCATCGGGAATCATCCACTCTTCATCCGTAATCGTTGACGGCCCGTCTAAAGGAGTATGCACGACATTCGAACGTAAAATCATAATAAATCTGCCATCCGGAAGCATGAGACCCAAATCTACGCACCATGAACGTCCGGGACCGGCAGTATCAATATACCAGCTATTGGCAAAATCATTAATCTGAATATCAAAAAAAGAATGCGCATTGGTTCCATTAAAAGTAATACTAGTCACATCATAAACCCTTAACACTCTTCGCGCGCGATAAAAATCATCACCCAAGCTACTCTTTAAACCACTGAGTGTTGCATCCTTAAGTTCCCAATAAGAGTGCAACCAACGCGGATCACGCACTTGTAAAATTATCTTATCCTGGCCATAAGCAAAAGGGAGCTCCTGCGGCAGGCTACGCGTGAAACAAAAATTTTCACCATGAGAAAATTTAGTATTAGCAATCTCCGTCTCTTTAAAATCTAAAACATCCGGCGCTACTTGACGTTTTAAGGTTTTAGCTACTTTAGGCGCTTTCTTAATCTTTAATTTAGATTTTGCCTTGGCAATCACTTTTTTTAATATCTCTTTTGGCTGTTTAAGTATCTTCATAATTTTTTCGCCCTCCCTTCAACAAAAAAGGGGATACTATCCCCTTTCCCAAAAATTAACGCGCTTAATCTACTTTCTGCCTCCCTTATCTCATTTTTTAAAATTCTTCCTACTTGCCGCTTCCGCTTTCAGATCATTCTCTAAAATCTCTTTTAACTTGGTGACTTTATCAAGTTCTTCTTTTAAGCTCTGATTCACCAGCTCTTCCTGAACTTGCGCCTTTTTTGCCGTATCTAATGCGACTTTTAATGCCGCGGCTTCATTCTCCCTGGCTTTGGCTTTTTCTTCCAAAGCTGATTTTTCTTGAGAAAATTTACTTATCCGTTCTTCGAGCATTATACGTGCCGCCAACTCTTTATCATGCGCAGATTTTTGATGCCAAGCGCTATTACAAGAACTCAACGTCGCGAAAAAAAGCAACGCCGCAATAACCGCTAAAATAATTACAACCCGATTCTTTAAAGTTTCATCCATAACTTAAAATTTTCTGCCTCTACTTAAAATTTACTTAAGATTTTCTTGAGGCGCCTCATTACTCGTAGAAACTTTCGCTCCACCCTTAACCTTGGTGATATTAGGAAGAATCACTATTTCCACCCTGCGATTTTGGCTCCGGCCTTCTTTAGTTTCATTAGAAGCCACCGGGCGGTATTCACCGTAGCCGATTGCGCTTAAACGTTCCGGAGAAATCCCCTGATCTTTAATTAAATAATGCAGCACGCTTAAAGAACGCGCGGTGGAAAGTTCCCAATTAGATTTCCAACCAGAGCTCTTAATCGCCACATTATCCGTATGCCCTTCAATCCCCACATTAAACTGCGCCATATTATCTTTTAATAACGTCGAAACTTTATCTAACAGAGAAAATGCTCCAGATTTAATCTTGGCTTTTCCCGAATCAAATAACAGGTCCCCAACTACAGTGATGACTAACCCTTTTTCCATCATCTGCAGTTTCACCTGCTTATCATTAATCTCCTGCCCCAATTTATCTTCTAACAAACTCTTCGCCCGGGAAAGCTCATCTAATTGAGCGCTGAGCGCATCAATTTTTTGAATATCCGACCTTCTCCCTTTTTGAAAAATAAATGTACACCCCACTAAATTTAAAGTTAAAAATAAAACTAAAACCATTTTAAAAAAATTATTTTTCATTCGACACTCTCCTTTGCTATTGAATTTTTAATATAACATAAGGGATTATCCTAGTCAAGAGTTTTATCCCTTAAAACAATCTAAATCATAATCGTATCGGCTCTGGCCGAGCCTACCGAAACCATCGTAATCTTAGCTTTCAGTAATGCTTGTAATTGATTAAGATAAGCTCGGGCATTTGGATGCAACTCTTTAAGAGAGTGGGGCTTTTCATCCTGATTTGGCCAACCAGGAAGCTCTTTATAAACCGGAAGAGCTTTACTAAGCACTTCCAGATCATGAGAAAATTCCTTAAAAAGCTTACCTTTGTATTTATAAGCTGTGCAAATCTTAACTGTTTTTAATCCGTCTAAAACATCCATCTTCATAATCGCCAATTGACTAATTCCGTTAAGCATTACAGACTCTTGCGCGATCACCGCATCAAACCAACCGCAGCGGCGCGGCCTTCCAGTAGTCGCGCCAAACTCATTACCTTTATCGCGCATAAATTTACCAAAACCTGAAGCAAACTCAGTAGGAAATGGGCCTTCGCCAACTCTAGTAGTATAGGCTTTACAAACACCCACCACCCGGTCTATTTTTACCGGAGCAATCCCCGATCCGATGCAAGCGCCTCCCGAAGTTGCCGAAGAAGAAGTAACAAAAGGATAGGTACCAAAATCAATATCTAAAAAAGTCCCCTGCGCCCCTTCTAACAAAATATCTTCTTTACGCTCGGTAGCCTGATTCAATAAAAGAGCGGTATTGCAAATATAACGCGCGAAAAGATTTCCATATTCTAAATATTGACGATAAATTTTAAGAAAACTAAAACCCGGATGGCCGTAAACCTTCTTAAAGATTTCATTTTTTTCTTTCAAGTTATCATTAAGCTTAGCCCGAAAAACTTCCGGATTCAATAAATCAATCATCCGAATTCCGCAGCGATTAATCTTATCCGCATAGCAAGGGCCGATTCCCCGGCCGGTAGTACCAATTTTATTTTTACGCTTAGTCTCCCGCAACTGATCTAAATTCTTATGATAAGGCATAATTAAATGCGCTAGAGAAGAAATTTTAAAACGTTTAACAAAATCAATTTCATTTCTACTCAAATTATTTAATTCTTCCAATAAAACCTCCGGATCAATCACCACGCCATTGCCAATACAGCAAATCTTTCCCGGATGTAATATTCCCGAGGGAATAAGATGGAAAATATATTCTTTACGTCCCACGACTACCGTATGGCCGGCATTATTGCCACCCTGATAACGGACGATATAATCAACTTTCTGAGAAAGAATATCAATGACTTTCCCTTTGCCTTCGTCTCCCCATTGCATTCCCACTAAAACAATATTCATCTTTTTCCTTTAGTTAAGCTTAAGCTTTACTTGCTATAAAAAGTAAATAATTAATAAATATTACGGCGTCATGGTAAAAATTTTATGCGCAATCTGCGGATATTTAGCGATAAAATTAAGTTCATCATCGACCAACGGTTTTTGATTATGAACATTGGCATAGCGCACCAGTTCCAGTATTTGGGTTGCTTGCGCATCATCTTTAAAAACCACTTCTAACTTTTCAAAAACATTCCTAAAACCTTTAATTCCCGAATATTCACCGGCGGTGATCTTTCTCCCGGTTTCAATAATTTCCGGTTCTCCACGGCCAAGCTCCTCAAAATCATAAAGCTCATAATTACGCCGGTCTTTCAGCGCCCCATCGGCATGAATTCCTGATTCATGAGCGAAAGCATTCGCCCCAACACCAGGCTGATTAATGGGGATTGGCACTCCAAAAGCATACGAAGCGTATTTACAAATTTTCCAAGCCATCTTTAAATCAACCCCCGGATCTAAAGTATAATTCTCCATCCCTTGGCCATACTTAAGCGCCAGAATCACCGAAACTAAATCCGCATTTCCTGCCCGCTCTCCCATACCATTAACACAAGTATTAATATATGAATCCACTCCGGAATCACTCGCCGCCCTGGCTCCGGCGATCGAATTAGCGATTACCAGGCCTAAGTCATTGTGACAATGCACTTCGATCGGTAATTGCACCGCGTCAGCTAAAACTTTAATTCTTTCATAAATACTAAAAGGAGTATCGCATCCTAAAGTATCACAATAACGGATTCTCTGGGCTCCAGCGGCTTTCGCCTTAAGTGCGAATTCCACTAAATATTCCATATTTGTTCTCGAGGCATCTTCGGCGTTGACTCCGACTAACTCCGCACCAAGTGAGAACGCTTCACGCACCGCATCTTGCATTTCCTGAATAATCGACTGGTGATCAAGCTTGCCTCTAAATTTATGCACGATCATCTGATCACTGGTAGAAATCGAAAGATTCAAATACTTTAAATCCGGCACCAACTTAAAAGCCGCTTGGACGTCATCTTTAGTCGCCCGCAGCCAACCGCTTAATTTTATTTTAGAAAATCCCCCTAATTTTATCAATTCTAAATTAGCGTTTAAATAATTAGTTTCATGCCGCGTGAGAGGAAAACCAAACTCCGACTGGCTCACTCCCATTTGATCCAGGTACCAATTAATCATCGTCTTTTGCAACTTAGACAAACAAATCCGCGAAGTCTGCACTCCGTCACGATTAGTAACATCAAGCAAATAAATTATTGGTTTTTTCATTTTTACCTCTTTTTAATTATTTTTCTTAACTCTTCAACATTCGGAGTAACCGAAGTAGAAAACAACTGCTGGTTATCCATTAAATAAGTCGGACCAAACATAATCTTCAACTCTTTATTTAAAGCAATATTTTCCTTAAATAAAGCTTTTCCTTCCGCTCCCTGAGCACAAGTTTCTACTTTTTCCAGATCCACACCCGCTAAACATTTTCCCCATAGAGGGCTGGTGAGGTCTTTAGCGCGGCAAACTAAATAATCCAAAAATTTAAGCGGAACATATTTAGCCACACAAACTCCGCGTAAATATTCATCAACTTCCGGGACTCCATTTTTAGCTTCAAAAACTCCGTTTTCTTCCAATGCCAAAAAATGTAACCGCGGATTAAATTCTCTTATTAACTCCAAAAGCTGAGAAATATGCGGTTCAAATAAACTAAAAAAAAGATCCAAATTTCCTGGTCGCACTTGGCGATCAACTAAGTAAGCGATACCGCTTACTTGCGGCCTAACCAAATATAAATCCTGCTTTAATTCCAAATTATTCTTAAAATTATCAAAATTCCGGTCTTTCTCCACTTCTTTACCTAAAATATAAGCCGGCAAGCTTGAAAGAGAAAAGTCTTTAATTAATTTAACCGCCAAAGGATCGGGCAAATATACATACTCCGGAGTAAGGCCCGGAAATTGTTGTTTTAAAAGGCCCACTACCTCTTCAGGATGACAAACCCGGCAATCCCGAGTAGTGATGACCAGCAAACTCACCTTATTAAGTTCCGTAAACAAACAGCTGGCTCTTAGCTCCCCCGGATTTTGACAACTGCCAATCAAACCTTTTTGTTTGCAATTAGAATCGCTATAACAACGCGGCAAAATTTTTAATATCTCCGGATCATCCGCTAATTTATTGGAAACCCTTAACTCTTCCAGCTGGCAACTAAATAGCTTTTTATCTTTAAGCTGTAAAGTCAATTTACCTAGCTTCCGTCCCTGCCAAAAAGGGCGGAAAAAGAAAGTGGTCCCAATTTTTGTTTGCGCTTCGTTTTTTTGCGGATTATACCCCACAAAAAGTAAATCAATTCCTTTAACCTGAGCCACTAATTTTAAATCTTCATCTTCACCCAAACTACTTATGACAATAATAACCTGCGCGCCCTGTTTTTTTATTTTAGTGATTAACTCCGCGATTCCTTGGACAGGATTAACTTTTAAATTCACCAATTTTTTGCCCAAACCCAGGTTAGTTAAACCGATAATTCCAACCTTCACCCCGTTTGTTTCTTTTACCAAGTAAGGAAGCACTTTATCAGAAGCTAAATTAGCGCTTAAATATGCTGGCCGCTTAAGCGTAATATTTTTTGAGAAAAACTCTTCTCCTAAATTAAACTCATCCGGAGTAATCCCCAAGGCATCATATCCCATCAATTGCAATGCCAAAAGGTTAACCTCAGTGCGCTTAGAATCTAAAACTTTATCCTTAGTGTATTCATCCATTTTTCCGCCAGCAGTAAAACTTCCACAATCTAAAAGTAAAAGCCCAGGATCGCTTTTTCTTAAATCTTTAACCAGCGTTGAGCGGCGTGCGATACCACCATCCTGTTCAAAAGGACAACTGCAAGGATAAAGCATCGCATGCGTTTGACCACTGAAAATTAACGTTAAATCTTGAGCGTAGGAAAAATTTACCACCGCAAACAAAAAAACCAAAAACAATGAAATTAATTTAATTTTTTTCATGTTCGAATCACCTTTACCGTTAAAATGTTTTCTAATTCTCTGATTTTATCTTGAATTTGCGGGCTCACCTGGCTATCGACATTTAAAATACTAATCGCTTTGCCTCCCGGTTTATCCCGGCCAAAAGTCATCGCGGCGATATTAATACCGCTACTACCCAAAGAAGAACCTAAATTTCCGATTAATCCTGGCTTATCCCAATTGCGAATAAAAACCATCTCCCCGACCGGATAAAGCTCTAAATAATAATCATCGATTTTAACAATGCGCGGCTGTTTATTACTCGAAAGCGTTCCGCAAACACTTTTTGCTTCTTTATCGGTTTTAATCTCTAACTGAATAAGATTGACGAATTCCCCCTCTTGCGCGGATTTAGATTCCCGCAATTTAATTCCACGATCTTTAAGTAAAGCTACGGCATTAATAAAATTAACAGTCTCTTTTAAAATTGGAGCCAATACTCCTTTAGCCAATGCCATCGTCACGGAACTTAAATCATATTTGGTAATTTCTCCGCTGTAATTTATTACCAACTCCTGAAATCTTCCTTCTACTAATTGAGCCGCAAACATGCCTAATTTTTCGCCCAAATTAATATAAGGATTAAGAATTTTACAAACCTCCGCTTCTAAACAAGGATAATTAGCAGCGTTACGAATGCCACGACCTAAAAGCGCATCGCGCACAATCTGCGCTACTTCAATCGCCACGTTTACCTGAGCTTCTTCGGTTGAGGCACCCAGATGCGGAGTAATAATAACATTGTCTAATTTTAGTAGCTCACTTTCTGCCGCTAAAGGTTCATTCTCAAAAACATCCATCGCCGCTCCGGCAACTTTACCGTCTTTAATCGCGCGCACCAAAGCCAACTCATCAATAATCCCACCGCGGGCGCAATTAATAATCCGCACTCCTTTTTTCATGAGCGCAAACTCTTTATCCGAAATCATGTGCCGCGTTTCATCGGTTAAAGGAGTATGTACGGTAATATAATTGGCCTCCTGCAAAACTTTTTTTAATTCCGCGCTTTCCACGCCTAAACTCTCCGCGACTTCAGCCGATAAAAAAGGATCATAAGCCATAATCTTCATTCCAAACGATAAGGCGCGCTTGGCCACTTCCGAACCGATTCTTCCGAAACCTACCACGCCTAAAACTTTGCCATAAACCTCTACCCCCATAAATTTCGAACGTTTCCATTCGCCCTTTTTGGTGGATTGATTCGCCTGAGGAATATTCCGAGAAAGCGCTAAAATCATGCTAAAAGTATGCTCAGCAGTAGAAATCGTGTTTCCCGCTGGAGTATTCATCACGATAATTCCCTGCTGTGTGGCAGCCTCTAAATCAACATTATCTAAGCCCACGCCGGCGCGGCCAATAACTTTAAGCTTTTTGGCGGCCAAGATAAGCTCTTTGGTCACCTTTGTCGCGCTGCGCACCACCAGACCTTCATAATCTTTAATAATCTCCTTTAAACCATCAGGAGTTAAATTTGTTTTTATATCAACTTCCAGCTCTTTAGACTCTCGAAAAACTTTTAAACCTTCTTCGGATAAAGCGTCACTCACCAAAATTTTAATCATCTTCGTTCTCAAGCTCCTTATTTTAAAAAAACCTCTTCTGCGGCTTTCACTCCCGCGCCAATTGTAAACTTATACCCCATTTGATAAAGCACCTTTTCTAAGCAGACTAAACCAGTAATAATATCAAACTCCGCGATAAACCCCATATGCGCGATCCGAAAAACTTTTCCTTTTAATTCATCCTGGCCGCCGGCAATCGTTACTCCGTAAACATCACGCATAGTTTTAACTAATTTTTCACCGTCTAATCCCGCCGGGACTTTTACTGCTGTTACGGCGTTAGATGCTGCGCTCGGCGCAAATAATTCTAGGCCTAAAGCCAATGCTGCCGCGCGGACCGCATCGGCCATTTTTTTATGCCGCGCGAAAATATTTTCTAAACCATCGAGCTGCATCATCTTTAAAGCTTCTCTTAAAGCAATAATTAAAGTGATCCCCGAAGTAAACGCGGTATCAGATTTATCTAAAGCTTTTTTAGCTTTTCTTAAATCTAAATAATAACGCGGACTTTGCGAAGCTTCCACTAATTTCCAGGCCTTCGGGCTAACGCTAATAAAACCTAATCCCGGAGGAAGCATTAATCCTTTTTGTGAACCGCTCACAACCACATCCACGCCCCAAAGATCAGTTTTTAAATCTACAGCACCCAAGCCACTAATCGCGTCCACCACTAAAACTGCCGCGCTATTTTTTAAAACTTGAGCAATCTTATTAATATCATTATCCACGCCCGTAGAGGTCTCGCAAAGAGTAGTAAATACCGCTTTAATCTGCGGACAAGCTTTTAATCTCTTAGCAATTTCTTCTGCGCTCACTGCTTTACCCCATTCTACGTCAATCACCTCCACTATAATTCCATAGGCTCTGGCAATCTCCGTCCATCTTTCACCGAATTTACCACCTTGAACTACTAAAGCAGTGTCACCGCGAGAAAGTAAATTAATTACCGCGCACTCCATCGCTCCCGTACCGGAAGCCGAAAGTATAAAAACATCGTTAACCGTCTGAAAAACCCATTTTAAATTTACACTTACTTCTTTTAAAATTTCCTGAAACTGCGGCGTGCGATGATGAATAATCGGCTGGGCCATTGCCAACGAAATCTGCGGCGGCAAAGGAGTCGGTCCAGGGGTCAATAAATACTCTTTTTTCATTTCTTTGTTCTCCTTAATATGTACAATATAAAAATTAGTTACTACTTTATTTTTTCCGCGGCTCCGGTAAAATTACAGTATCAATTAAGCCGTAATCTTTTGCTTCTTGGGCAGACATAAAATAATCCCGGTCCGTATCCTTTTGTAACTTTTCTAACGCCTTACCCGTATGACGCGCCAATATTTCATTAATCCGGTCGCGCATTCTTAAAATCTCCTGCGCGTGACGCGAAATATCTTCGGCTGCCCCTTGCACTCCACCCCAAGGCTGATGGATCATAATTCGGGAGTTCGGTAATGCCTGGCGCTTACCAGTCGTTCCGGCGCATAATAAAAGCGCTCCCATACTCGATGCCTGACCGACGCAATATGTCGCAACATCACATTTAAGAAATTGAATCGTATCATAAATCGCCAAGCCCGCGGTCACTGACCCTCCCGGAGAATTAATATAGATATTAATATCTTTATCTTTCTCCTCCATCTGCAAAAAAAGCATCTGGGCAATCACTAAATTTGCCACATAATCATCAATCGGCGTTCCAATAAATATAATCCGATCTTTTAAAAGACGAGAATAAATATCGTAAGCGCGCTCAAAACCCCGGGCAGTTTGTTCGATGACCATCGGGACTAAAGTCTGCATTCTGGTTTCCATGGCTTCCTCCTTAATTAATTTAAAAAATAATTTATTTTGCTAAACTTTCACTCCAGCTAGCCTGGCCCAATAAAAACTCCATTACTTTCGCCGGCATTTGATCATCAATCGCGATACCTTCTTGCTTAGCAATTTGCGCTAAAACTAAATAAACCTTAACTTGCTTCTTCGCCTCAGGAGCGATATTTTCTAAAATCATTTTCTCTTGCTCTTCAATTTTATCTCGCGGCAGCCCCTTCATCGCCAAATCTAATTTGGTTTGCCTAAGCATGTCCTGAGTTTGCCGTTCCACTAAACCCTGCGGAAGCTTGAACTCTACGCCTTGCATAATATTTTCAATTAAAGTGTTTTCAATCCTCTGACGTTCTTGATTTTCTTTAGTCGTCAAAAGCTGCCTTTCCACTGCTTTTTCTAAAGCTATTAAATTAGGATAGCCCAAAGCGCGGCTAAATTTATCATCCACAACTTCTACCTTTCGCGATTCTTTCAGCGTATCAAGCTGCCTTTTAATTTCTTCGCTAGAAATCGCCGTAGTTTTAAAATTGATCTTCTGCTGCTTGTAGTCTTTTAAAACAATCTCCGGTGTGACCTCGACAATCGCTTTAAATGTTAAATTACTCCGATCAAGTTTAACATCAGCAATCTGAGGCAAAGCGATAACATCTAATTTTTCCGCGGCAATCGCCTGATTGTAAACATCCGGGACGAGTTCCTTTAAAACCTGCTCGTGTACCACTCCGGCATAATGTTTTTCTAAAACATCCCGCGGAGCTTTTCCCGGGCGAAAACCCGGTACTTTCGCTTCTTTGGCAATTTGCGTAAAAACCTCTTCAAATTTATTTTTTACTAATTCACCGCTCACAGCAACATTAATTTCACATTTAGAGCTATCTAACTTCTTCACTTCCGTTTTCATGAATCTTTCCCTTTCTTATCTTTAATATTATTAAAATGTTACATGCGAAACTTCTCACCCAAATAAACTTGCCGCGCTTGAGGATGATTAATCAAATCATGCGCGCT
This sequence comes from Candidatus Omnitrophota bacterium, assembly GCA_903907475.1. Classification (GTDB taxonomy): domain Bacteria; phylum Omnitrophota; class Gorgyraeia; order Gygaellales; family Profunditerraquicolaceae; genus UBA6249. The sequence continues at coordinate 6,702 of CAIVOB010000087.1, read as the reverse complement.
ACCAGAAATCAAAATCGTACCTTCAGCGATTAAATATGCCCGATCCGTAATCGCCAAAGTTTCCCGTACATTATGATCCGTCAATAAAATCCCCAATCCTTTGGCTTTTAATTCCTTGATAATCTCCTGCGCTTCATTAACCACAATCGGATCAATTCCGGAAAAAGGTTCATCTAAGAGTATGAACGAAGGATTAGTAACCAAAGCCCGAGTAATCTCAAGCCTCCTTCTTTCCCCACCGCTTAAAGTAAAAGCCTTATGCTTTGCCAAATGCGCAATATTTAATTCTTCTAGTAGTGAAGCCAAGCGGCGTTTCCTCTCAAACCGATTTAAAGCTAAAGTCTCTAAAATCGCGCTAATATTTTCTTCCACCGTAAGCTTACGAAAGATCGAAGCCTCTTGCGCCAAATATCCAATTCCTAAACGCGCGCGCTCATGAATCGGCAAATTCGTAATTTCATGATTATCAAAAACAATCGTGCCTTTATTGGGCGGCACAATTCCCACAATCATGTAAAAAGTTGTGGTTTTACCGGCGCCATTAGGCCCCAATAACCCCACAATCTCTCCGCGCTTCACCGTAATATCTACGCCTTTCACTACTTGCCGGCCGTCGTAAGCTTTGGCTAACCCCTTAGTCTCCAAGAGTTGCATTCGCATTCTCCGTCTGATAAATAATTATTTGCGGGCGCCCAGTTAAAATTATTTTTTTATCCGCAGCGGTATATAGCACTTCCTGACTGTAAGAAATATTATCACCTCGAATAATCCGCACATTTCCTTCTCCGACAATTTTACTAATCGCACTCGACATCACCGCGGCTTCTGATCCGGGCTTAGCTGCCCCATCCGATTTCGGAGTAAAATAAACCTGCATCTTATCGCTGTAAATCGTTAAATCCGGCTTTTCTACTTTAACATTTTTATTAAAGATGGCAATATTTTTTTCATAATCTACTTCTAGCGGGCCGTCACAAATAACCGAAATCTTCTCTTTCTGATTTTTTTGTTTATTTAAAGGCTCCATATCTAGACGCACATTTTTTTCTAAAACTACTTGCTTAAGCGCTGTTTCACCGTGCGCTCCCACTCCCGAAAGGTTCATATCCTGCTGGTTTAAGTTAACTTTGTCTAAAGTGCTAACGATCTGTTTTTTGCGGTCCCAATCCAGGGAATCAGTGGTTAATTTCGCGCCGCTAGAGGTAGTAATTATAACGTTATCCTCTAAATGTACCACGCCGCTGGTTTTATTAAAATCCCCCTTATCGGCAGTGAGATTAAGGCTGTCCTTATCAGCATAATTATTACCAACTACTTTTTTAAGTTTTACCACATCATTAAAAACATCCGCAGATTTACCAGCGAGATCCCAAGATTTTTTACCTTTATCGCCAAAACCAGAAAGCGAAAAATCTCCGATCTGCTGATCGCTGGCTTTAGTTTCTTTTGTGCCCGGGCTATTTGGAAGGCTATTATCCGCACTCCAGGAATAGTTAACCAGGGATAAAAAAAACAGGATCAAAAAAAATCTCTTAAGCGCCATAAAATTCTAAAACCTTCTCCCATTTACCTTGTGCTTTTAAAATTAATTGCGCCACTTCGCGTACCGCTCCCCGGCCGCCCTTATGAATCGTAACGTAAAAAGCCGCCTGCTTAATCTCCCGGGCCGCGTTAGCCACCGCAATCGGTAAGCCCACCTTTTTCATTAAAGCTAAATCTACCAGATCGTCTCCGACAAAACAAATTTCCTCCTCGCGCACTTTATATTTTTTCAGAATTTTATTTAAAACTAGGGTTTTAGGAAAAACATCGGCAAAAACTTCAGCCACCTGCATATCTTTAGCCCGCGGAGGAATAGACCCGGAGCTCTTAGCGGTAATTAAAATCGTATTAATTCCGGATTTTTTTAAAACAAAAACCCCCAAGCCGTCATGCACATCAAAAAATTTAGCGTCAACTCCTAAAGCATCGTAAATTATTCGCCCGTCAGTGAGCACGCCGTCCACGTCTAAAAGCAATAATTTAATCTTTTTTAAACGCGCTTGCAAATTATTTTTTATTTCGACTTTCGCCATATTTAAACCAGGCCCGCTTTGAGCAGGTCTTGAACATCAAGTAGCCCCACCGGATGTTTAAACTTATCAACCACCGGAATTTCATCAATCTTCTTTTCCTGCATAATGCGCATTGCTTCAGCCGCCAACATCTCCTGATTCACGACCGTGGGATTTTTTGTCATCACTTCTTTAATCGCGCGTACGGCCAGGTCGCGATCGCTCTCTAAATGCCGGCGCAAATCTCCATCAGTAAAAATCCCCGTTAACTTCCCCTGGCTATTCACCACAGTTGCCGATCCGGCGCGAGCGCGGGTAATCAAACATAAAACCTGCGCCACCTTTTTATTTTCATTAACAATCACATTTTCTTTACCCCGGCGCATAATATCTTCCACTTTTAAAAGCAAACGCCGCCCTAGAATTCCACCGGGATGAAAAAAAGCAAAATCTTTTTTCCCAAACCCCTTTTTCTCTAATAAACATACCGCTAAAGCGTCCGCCATAGCCAAAGCCACGGTCGTAGAAGCCGTGGGAGCCAAACCTAAAGGACAAGCCTCGCGTTTTACGGAAACATCTAAAACCACATCGCTATGTTTTGCTAAAACGGATTTTAAATTCCCAGTTAAAGAAATAATCGGAGCTCCGATTCTTTTTATAATCGGTAAAAACTGACGCATCTCATCGGTGGAACCGCTATTGGAAAGAATAATCACCACATCCTCAGCAGTGACCTTCCCTAAATCTCCATGAATCGCTTCGGCAGTATGCAAAAATAAACTCGGCGTTCCGGTGGAAGCAAGGGTCGCGGAAAACTTCTGCGCGATAATCCCGGTCTTACCCATACCGCTTACTATTACCCGGCCCTTACTCTTTAGAATTAATTCTAATGCCCGAGAAAAATCCTTCCCGATCCGCCCCTTTAATAACCTGATCGCCTGCGCTTCAATCTCTAAAACTTCTTGCGCGCGCTTGATAACATTCATTTTCATAACGAACCTCTGATTCTTTTAATTTGTTTTAAAAGATTCTCCAGCTCCTTAAAATTAATCATATTCGCTCCATCACAAGGAGCATTTTTAGGATCGCGATGCACCTCTAAGAATAAACCATCACATCCAAAAGCCACCGCCGCCCGAGAGAGGCCCGCGACAAATTCACTTTGTCCTCCGGAACAGCTACCTTGCCCACCCGGAAGCTGCACGCTATGGGTAGCGTCATAAATTACCGGGTACCCGAAATCACGCATAATTTTTAAACTTCTAAAATCCGTTACTAAATTATTATAACCGAAACTTACTCCTCTTTCGGTAATTAAGATTTGTTTATTCCCGGTCGCCTCCACCTTTTTAATAATCGGTAAAATATCCCAAGGAGCCAAAAATTGTCCTTTTTTTATATTCACGATTTTACCGGTTTTGGCTGCCGCCACGACAATATCCGTTTGCCGGGATAAAAACGCCGGGATTTGAATAATATCCAAAACTTTTCCCGCTTCCTCCATGTCTTTAGCGCAATGCACATCACTTAAAATCGGCACCTGGAGCGTTTGCTTGACTTTTTTTAAAATCGCCAGCCCTTTTTTAATTCCCGGGCCGCGATAAGAATTCCCTGAAAGCCGATTGGCCTTATCAAAACTAGATTTAAATATAAAGGGGACCTGACAAAGAGCGCAAATTGCTTTAATCTTTTTTGCCGCTTCCAGCGTCGCACTTTCCGACTCAATAACGCAAGGGCCAGCAATTAAAACTAACGGATGCTTATCACCGAATTTTATATTCTTTAAATTAATTTGTAACATTAATTCTTTCCCTTCTCTAATTGTCGAATCACTTTCTCTAAATCTTCCGGAGTGTCCACCCCAATCGTATCAAATTTAGTTTCAATCATTTTAATTTTAAAACCTTCCGCCAAAACACGCAGTTGCTCAAGTTTTTCGGTCTTCTCTAAATTAGCGACTGGAAAATTTTTATAAGTAAAAAGAAAATCTTTAGTATACCCATAAAGTCCGATATGCTTATAATACACTACTTGATCCACTCCGGCGTTTGGTGCCAAATACGGAATCGGAGCGCGAGAAAAATATAAAGCAAAATTATTTTTATCCACGACCACTTTGACAACGTTAGGATCAAGTACTTGCTCTAAATTCTCAATTTTTATCATAAGTGAAGCCATATTTAACCCTGGATCATCTAACAAAACACGCGCCACGTTATCAATTGCCATAGGATTAATTAACGGTTCATCACCCTGGATATTAATAATCACCTTAACGTCAAGCGGATTAACTACTTCGCTAATTCTATCCGTGCCACAAGTATGTTCTTTAGAAGTCATTACCACCTTCGCCCCAAACTCACTGGCCGTCTTAAAAATAATTTCATTATCGCAGGCAATAATTAAGTCATCCAGCATCCGCGATTCTTTAGCGCGCTCCCAAACATGCTGCAGCATTGGTTTGCCTAAAATATTAGCGAGAAGTTTTCCCTCAAATCTTGTCGAAAAATAACGCGCCGGGATCACTCCGATGACATCCATTTTATTTTATCCTCTCTAAAAGTTCTTTGATATTAGTCACCGCGGTCCCCAATTTTCCGACCACAATTCCGGCGGCAAAATTAGCAATATGCGCGGCTTCGAGTTTCGAAGCGCCAGCGCAAAGCGCCAAAGTAAAAACACTAATTACCGTATCTCCGGCCCCGGAAACATCAAACACTTCCTGCGCCACCGTCGGGATATGCGTCAGGCGGCCGTTAGCTTCTAATAATTTCATCCCTTGCTCGCCTAAAGTAACGAGGATCGCATCTAAATTTAAATACTTTAAAACTTCACCCGCAGCCAAATCAATCTCCTTTTGATGAAATAATCTATCAGTATTAATCTTTAATTTATGCGCGGTATCTTTAACTTTTAAATTCCTAATCGCATTCTCCAACTCTTTACGATTAGGAGTAATCGCGGTTACACCGCGATAATACCCGAAATTATCCTCTTTCGGATCCACGGTAATAATTTTCTTGAGCGCCCGCGCTTTAGCAATAAGTTTTTCTAATAAAGCGACATTAATCACTCCTTTGCCATAATCCTCGATAATCACGGCATCAAAATTTTTTAAATTTCGCTCGATATATTTTAAAATTTTAGCATTTAACGCTGCGCTTAAATCATGCGTATGTTCCCAATCTACCCGCACTACTTGTTGATGCCCGGCCAAAATCCGCGTTTTTACTGTGGTATGCCTTTGAGGTTCCCTAAAAATACTCTTGGTGTTAATCTGCTGCTTTTTTAATTGTCCAAGCAGCACCTTCGCATTGGCGTCACAACCGGTTACTCCTAACAAAGTTACCGCACCTCCTAATGCCCGGATATTATGCGCGACATTCGCTGTCCCACCGGGCGCAAAAGTGCGTTTCTGCGCCCAAACTACCGGGACCGGAGCCTCGGGTGAAATTCTATCAACACTACCCCAGATATATTCATCGAGAATTAAATCCCCGATCACTAAAATTTTTACTTTTTTAAACCGACTAATAATCGCTTTTAAATTTTTCATATCTTTTCCATGATACTTTGCGCTAAAAGTGGAAGCATTATCTCATGATGGCCGATAATATAATACCCCTGCCCGCCGGAACTAGTCGGACGGCTAACCACATTTTGCGCGCAACGATACTGATAGATCATATCAAAATTTACAGTGGTAAACTCTTTCACCGGATTACCTAAGTTACGCGTCAGATTAAGCGCTTTTAAAAATACCTCCGGTAATAAAACTGCCGAACCGAAATTTAAAACCACCCCTCCTTGATTTAACTTAACAATCTGTTTGACTAGAATATGAAAATCCCGCAAAGACCCTTGCGCGGTTGATGCGGCATCAAATGAAGGATGCTGGTGAATGATATCCGTGCCGACGCCCACAAAAACACAAACCGGAACCTTATATTTATAAGCGTTATAAAGCAGGCTTAAATCTTTGTGCGCTAAATTCGTGGTGGCAATTTTATTGGCGACCGCATAGCCTAGCCCCCAACCGTCTTTAACCCCAAGCGTGGCGGCACGATTTAAAAAATCCGCGGTCTCCCGGCCCATGCCAAATTTCCCACTTTTAAGATTTTCGGCGACATCTTCGGAAGTTTTACCCTGAAAAGCAATTTCAAAATCATGGATAATTCCCGCACCATTTAAACAAATACAAGTAATTACTTTTTGTTTAATTAATTCAATCAACACCGGATTGAGTCCGCACTTAATCACGTGCGCCCCAGCCATAAAAATTACCCCTTTATTTTTTTTACGCGCCGCGACAATATTAACCGCAACCGCTTTTAAATCCCGCGCCTTTAAAATATTCGGTAAAGAACTTAAAAAATCGACAAAACTCTTACCTTTGCCCGGAGCAAGCGCAAAATCGCCCTTATTAACCTTGCTCAGACGAGTTTTTAGGGAATATCTTTTTACTTTCTGTGCTTTAATCATAGGAGATAATTGTAGCATAAACTCAAGCTAAATCAACTAATTTAGCGCCAAATATTATTCTAGAACCAAATTATAATAATCCGATCCTATTAATGGATTTCTTATGAGGTTAGCGGGTCCTGTCTTGACTTGGTTTTCGCGGGGACGCTTGTTGCGCCCCAGCGTG
>CAIVOB010000086.1 GCA_903907475.1 Candidatus Omnitrophota bacterium | reverse complement strand
TTATTAAGCTCAAGCAGAAGTATGTCAGAGTTGTAATGGCAAATAAAAGGTAAATGATGAAACGTTTTTTCGATTTTAATATTTCTTTATTTGGTTTAATTATTATTTTACCAGTTTTAATTATTTTAGCATTGCTGGTGAAAGTTACCTCTAAAGGGCCGATATTTTATCGACAGGAACGCGTAGGCTTAGAAGGTGGAATTTTTAAGTTGTTGAAATTTCGCACGATGGTGATCGATGCGGATAAAATAGGTAGCTGCGTTACGGTAAAAAATGATCCGCGGATTACGCCCGTGGGCAGTTTTTTGCGCAATTTTAAGTTAGATGAATTGCCGCAGTTGATGAATGTTTTAAAGGGGGATATGAGCTTTGTCGGGCCGCGGCCGGATGTCCCAGGATTTGCTGATAAATTAGCAGGAGAGGATCGAATAATTCTAAGTGTGAGGCCGGGGATAACTGGACCGGCGACTTTAAAATATCGAAATGAAGAAGAACTTTTAGCGCAACAAGCGGATCCGGATAAATTTAACGCAGAAGTGATTTATCGTGATAAAATTAAACTTAATCGGGAGTATGTGGCAAATCGTAGTTTTTGGAAAGATCTTGGGTATATATTAGAGACAGTTTTTGGGAGATAAATGTGAAAAAATTAAGTAAACAATTTAGAACTTGGCCATATTACGGAAAAGAAGAAATTAAAGCGGTAACTGGAGTATTGAAGTCTGGCAAGGTAAATCAATGGACAGGTAAGGAAGTATTTACTTTCGAAAAAGAATACGCGCAGTATTTAGGGGTTAAATATGCGGTGGCTTTGGCAAATGGCAGTGTGGCTTTAGATATAGCGCTGGCGGTTTTGGGAATCGGTAAGGGGGATGAGGTAATCGTTACGCCGCATACTTTTGTCGCTTCGGCAAGTTGTGTGGCTTTAAGAGGTGCGACTCCGGTGTTTGTGGACGTGGATTATCAGAGTGGCAATATGACAGTTGAGGCGGTTAAAAAAGCGATTACCAAGCGCACTAAGGCAGTAATTGCCGTGCATATCCTAGGTTGGCCCTGCGAAATTGAAGAATTAAAACAACTTTGTTTAAAAAATAAAATTTATTTAATTGAGGATTGCGCTCAGGCTCATGGCGCGCGTTATAATGGCAAGCCGGTAGGTAGTTTTGGAGACATTGCTTGTTTTTCTTTTTGTCAGGATAAAATTATTACCACTGTAGGAGAGGGCGGACTTTTAGTAACTGACAATAAGAAATTTTGGCATGCCGCGTGGAGCCTGAAGGATCATGGAAGAGATTTTGATACTGTATTTCAGAAACAGCATGCTTTTGGTTTTCGGTGGTATATTAAAAGTTTCGGCAGTAATTACCGCATGACTGAAATTCAGGCTGCTGTTGGTAGGGTGATGCTAAGAAAATTAGATGCTTGGGTACGCCTGCGGCGCGGTTTAGCGGAGATCTTAAATCAAGGCTTTAGCGCTATTGCTGGATTGAGAGTAGTGATTCCGGAGAAGAAATTTTACCACGCCTATTATAAATATTATGTTTATGTGCGGCTGGAGATGTTAAAAGCTGACTGGTCGCGGGATAGGATCATTCAGGAATTAACGCTTCAGGGCATTCCTTGCGCGGTGGGTCTATGCCCGGAAGTATACCGAGAAGAGGCTTTTAAAAAAATTATTCCTGGGCAAAAGCGTTTGCCGATGGCTAAGGAGATTGGGGAGACGTCGATGCTGTTTTACGTTCACCCGACATTAAACAAAGAAGATCTGCGGCTGGTAGTAAAGAAGGTAAAGAAAATTATGAAAGAAGCGGTGAAACAAAAGTAACATTCTGCTATAATAAGCGGAATACTAAGGACGCTATGATGAAAAAAGGGTTCCGAAAAGATATACCATTATATTACCGCAAGGGGCTGATCTTTTTTGCGCATTTTGGGGCAATTTTATTTTCCTACCTGGTAAGCTTCTTGCTGCGTTTTGAGTTTTCTCTCCCCAAGGATGATAGTAACGCGTTTTATATTGGGCTGATCGGTTTAGTAATTACAAAACCGGTGGTTTTTTGGTTTTTTGGGCTTTACCGTGGATTATGGGCTTATGCCTCAATCGATGATTTATGGAAGATCATCAAGGCTAATATTATGGCTTCGATGATTTTAATCGCGAGTGTGGTAATTTTAGGCGGGGCAGGATTTCCAAGATCAGTTTTTATTATCGATTTCTTTTTATGTACTTGCTTGGTAGGGGGTTTGAGGTTTGTTTCGCGCTTATTAAAAGAAGGTTATTATCGTAATTATGATTTCCATTCCAAAAAAGTTTTAATTGTCGGAGCGGGAGAAACCGGAATTATGCTTTTGCGTGAATATCATAGAAATCCGAGCATGGGCAGGGTGATTGGTTTTATGGATGATGACCGGGTGAAATTAAATGCGATTGTGCATGGAGTGAAAATATTAGGTAGCCGGCAAGATATTCCTAAGATTAGCGAAAAATATGAAGTTGATGAAATTGTGATTGCGATGCCTCTGGTGAGAGGCGATGAAATGCGCAATATATTATCTTATTGTGAAAAAACGCCGGCCAAAATTAAGATTGCCCCACAACTAAATAAAATTTTAAGCGGGAAGCTGGTGATTAAGCCGCGTGAGGTACAGCCGGAAGATTTATTGGGGCGCGAGACCGTTTCCATTGATTTAAAAGGCGTGAGCGCTTATATTAAAGATAAAGTGGTGCTCGTGACCGGGGCAGGCGGGTCGATTGGATCTGAAATCGCGCGGCAAATTGCTCGCTTTGAGCCTAAGGAAGTGATACTTTTTGATCACCATGAAAATTTTGTTTATTTTTTAATTCTAGAGTTTAAAGTAAAATATCCCGGGATTAGAATTAAAACTTATATCGGAGATATTCGTGATGTCGGACTTCTAAAACAGATTTTTTCTAAAAATAAGCCTCAAGTAGTCTTTCACGCCGCGGCGCATAAACATGTGCCGCTGATGGAAGAAAACCCGGTGGCAGCGGCAAAAAATAATATTTTTGGCAGCCGGAATCTTATTTACGCGGCCAATCATTACGGAGCGGAGAGATTTATTCTTATCTCGACGGATAAAGCGGTTAATCCGAGCAGTGTGATGGGGATGAGTAAACGCATTGCCGAGATGATTCTGCAAGCCAAAGCCAAAGGGAGTAAAACTAAATTTATGGCGGTGCGTTTTGGTAATGTTTTGGGTTCCTCTGGAAGCGTCGTGCCGTTATTTAAGAAACAAATTGCTGAAGGCGGGCCGATTACGATTACAGATCCTAATGTTGAGCGCTATTTTATGAGTGTTAGGGAAGCGGTAATGTTAGTCTTGCAAGCCGGGGCTCTGGGGCAAGGTGGGGAGCTTTTTATTTTGGATATGGGGGAGCAGATTAAGGTTATGGAAATTGCGAAAAATTTGATTGCTTTATCCGGGTTGACGGTGGGTAAGGATATTGAGATAAAAATTATTGGCATGCGTCCGGGGGAAAAGCTCAGCGAAGAGTTGCTCTTGGATAAGGAAAAAGATCAAGCTTCTAAGCATGAAAAAATTTATACCAACCAGCCGCAAGAACTTGATCGAGCGCTGCTAGGCAAGAGATTAAAAGAGCTCAAGCACCTGGCGGATATGATGAATAGTCTGGAAGTAATCAAGAAAATGAAGGAAATCATTAAGGAAAAGGAGTAAAGTATGAAAAAAAATCTTAAGCAATTTAGTTATTTTTTGGCGGTTGGATTGGCAGCGGCATTAATTACTGGGTGTGCCAAGCAGCCGGATAAGGATCAGATTGTTGTCCAGGTGAATAACTACGCGGTGACAGTTGATGATCTTAAATACGAGGCCAAGATGGTAGTTCCGGGTGCGGGAAAAGAATTAATTTTGCAGGATATTATTACCAAAGAACTCCTTTTGCAGGAAGCTCAAAAGATGGAGCTTGATAAAAATAAACTTTTCATGAAAGAAATTGAAAATTATTGGAAGCAGTCATTGATTAAAAGGCTGATTAATATTAAGGGGGAGGAGTTTTTGGCCCAAGCAAAAGTAAGTGCGGCACAAGTGAAAGCAGAATACAGCCGCTTGAGTGAAGAAAGCGCGGGGAAAATAGAGCCTTATGCGCAAATAGCTGGCCAGATTCAAGAAAGATTGAGAATTAAGCAGGCGCAGGTGCTTTTAGATAATTGGATTAATGGTTTAAAGAAAAGCGCTAATATTAAAAGAAATGAAGTAGTTTTTAATGATCTTAAGTTGCGGGGAGCGAAAAATTTAGCGGGAGGTGCTGATGGAGAATAATATGCTTAAACGCCGAAGAATCCGGATTGTGAAGATGGGATTCCAGATGAATTTTATCTTAAAATTTTGCGCGGTAATTATTCTTTCCGCTCTGACTATCGCGGCAATTGTTTATGTGCTTTCTCTTGCCAGCACGACCACGGTATTTGAAAATTCGCGCTTAACGTTAAAAAGCACGGCGGATTTTATGCTGCCGATTTTAATTTTAAGCAGCTTGGTGGCGATTATTATTACCGGGTTAATTACTATTGTTATTACACTTTTTATTTCGCATCGCATTGCTGGTCCGCTTTACCGACTGGAAAAAGATATTGCTGAGGTTAATAGTGGTAATTTAGAGGTGGAGATCCACGTGCGTAGGAAAGATGAGCTGCAGAATTTGGCAAAATCTTTAAATCAAATGGTGAGGACAATGCGTAATACTGTGGGCGAGGTGAAACAGGAAATTACTGATATTTCTACTGCCGCTTTGCCGGAAAAAGAACAAGCGAAGTTGGAGAATGTTAAAGATCTTTTAAAGAAATTTAAGTGTTAAATAATGTAGATGAAAATACGCCTCTTTAGCCTAATCGTTGCGGGATTTGTTTTGGCAGGGTGCCAGGCTTTTTTTGGCGATGCGGCGATAAATGCGAGTGATGAAGCAGAGGCGCCGGTCTGGATCTCCTATAAAAGTAATCAAGTTACTATTTCCTACCCCTCAGATATCAATTTACGAAGATTAGAAGCCCGGTTGCGCACGCGATATTTTACTGTTTCCGCGGTTGAGCGGGACCTTTTTTCCAATTCAGATTACCAGATAGAAAAAAGAATTAGCTCGAGGCTAGAGTCGATTTTGTTGCGGGCAGAGCAGATATTAGCGATGTATCCGCCTTATTTGGAGGTTAAAATTAAGGTCTTTCGGAATCGCAGGGAGTTGAGCCAGGAATATACAAGCCTTTTTGGCGCGGTAGAAAATTACAAGTCTTTTTATATTTATGGCCAAAGTACAATTTATACTTCGCTGCAGGATATTTCGGACTCGGTAATTTCTCATGAGTTGGCCCATGCGGTGATTGATAATTATTTTAAAGTTGTTCCTCCTGAGAAAACTGCTGAACTTATGGCGACTTATGTGGACAGTCATTTGGAAAGAGAATAGGGGAAAAGGCTGCTTGCAAAAATTTATATTTTAAGTTAGAATAATAAAACTTTTGAAAATCTGGGCCATTAGCTCAATTGGTAGAGCAGGACACTCTTAAACCGACTTGAGCATAATTTATAACTAGTTGAAATTGCTGTAACTACAAGCTCCGTGAATAACTTGCGGAGCTTTTTCTTTGGTGGCAATTGGTGTGGACGGGTGTCAAAAGATGCCTTTAATGGACACTGTGTAGCCACCGTGGGGAGGTAAGCGAGTTGCGGGCCGCAAGCTGGAGCTTGACTGCCAGCTATTAGATTCTCACCGGTCGGCGAAGATCTTTTATTAATAAATAATAGCAATAGATATTAATACTTAAATACTTATTCTCTAATAAATATTTAATTTTAACTCATATCACTCATATCATAGTATTGATTTATCTTTTTAGTATTCAATAATAATAATCTAAGGCTAATATATGTAAAATAAAGGGTTATATCCAGAGAAGCAGCCATGGTTAAGATAGGCTTAAGACGCAGTAAAGCTGATACCCCCCCCGGTAGCATCCACTGGCACTGGTATCTACTTCTGTAATCTTCATATATGCCAAGTCAAATTCGAAAATTAACTTGTTGAATTCTATGCATAGTGTATTGTAGCAGAGGGCTTAGTTTTTGATCAATGAAAGCGCTTCCAATTTCAATAAAATTTATATTGACTTTAGCCGTTAGTGTTGTGTATACTATACAACAGAGGGAGAAAGGGGGTGATTATGATGGGCGCGACGTTCGGAGCATATCTAAAAAAGTTACGATTAGAGAAAGGCATAGGGCTTAGAGCTTTTGCTAAATCTGCGGATATATTGCCTTCGAATCTTTGTCACCTTGAGATGGGAAGACAAAATCCGCCACAGGAATGGGCTAAAAAAGCCGCAAAGGCTTTAGGTTTAAAAGAAGATAGTCCTCAGTGGGGAAAATTTTTTGATTTAGCTGCAAGGCCGGGAGAATTCGCAGTCGATGTTAAAGACTACTTTAGTGAAGCTGAGATTGCAGAAGAACTTCCCGTAATGGCAAGGACAATCAAGAATAGGAAATTAACCAGAGAGGACATAGAAAAATTAATAAAGGATATTAAAAAAATTTAAATGTCTCCACCACTAATTCAGTTTTATTCCCCACAGGCTATTGAAGGGCTTGCGCAGGCGATTGTCGAAAAATTCCACAAACCTCTTAATTCTCTTCCGGTAGAAATTGATGTTATAGTGGAGAGAGATTTAGAGATACGTATCATGCCTTTTTCTAGACTCCAAACTTATGGCCTGCATGGATACCTAGCCTTAAGTCTTAAAACCATTTATATTGATGAATATTTAATGAATGAAGATTATTGTGAAAATAGATACCGTTTTACAGTTGCAGAAGAAGTCGGACATCTTCTTTTGCACAAGGACTTATTTAAGGGGGTAAAAAGTCCCGATGATTATCTTAAAGCTTTGGATCAAATTACTTCGCTGCAACACGCAAGAATGGATAATGATGCAAAGCATTTAGGTGAGGCTATTTTAATGCCCGCAGAAATTTTCCGTCAGAGAGCGTTAAGTTACTCCAACGAATCTCCACACGCTGGAGACGGGAAAAGAATCGAAGTTTATAATAAGCTAGCAGAGGATTTTAGTGTTAGTCCTGATGCCATTAATTTTAGATTTATGCATCTTGGACTTTTTGATCAAATAGTTTTTTAAATATGAATAATAAGCAAAATTTATATGTTGTTGGTGCAGTATCAGGTGTTTTAATTTTTTCCTTAGTGGTTTTAGATGAAAAAGGTAGGGAACCGCACGTCCACGCTGAGCTTACCCCGCATTCCCATATAACACTCCAGATGTCAACTTTTTCTACTTCTACCACTAGTAGTGCTTTCGCAGTTACTCCCTTTATAATCAATTAATCTTTTAATAAACTCCCCGTTAGATTTTCCCACTTCCAGCGTCCATTGCAATAGGAGGTGGAGATATGGTTATTTGCCCAGATGATAATGATATGGCTTGCTACCTGATGATGAGGTAAGGCAGCTGAAGGGGCACTTGCTGGGATGTGTTAGGTGTCGGGAAGAAGTAGAGATTACCAAGAAGGTTGTTGCCTGGATTAAGGGTTAGGGGTATAATCTTATCAATACACAAAGGAGTGGTAATGAGGTTTAATTAGGTTAATTCTAAGGCAGCTCTCTAAACAGGGGGTTGCCTTTTCTTTGAGAGAAAAGAGAGTGCTATGGGTAGAGGTGAAATAGAAATTTTCAGAAAGTTTATTCCGAAGTGCCCCTATCCCATTCAGAAAGGCTCCATCCAAAAAATGTCTCCTCCAGAACCAGATATTTTATGTAAACTTGAAGATGGCGAAGAGAAATACTTTGAATTAGTGGAATGCGTAGATGCTTATTTAGCAGAATCGTTATCGTTGAAGATACCTGTGGGCGGTTTTTTGCCTACAGATGGACAAATTTGGACGGAACCTTTAGAGAAAAAATTTATTAAAAAATATCCTAAAATTTGTGAACTATTCGCCTACTATGATAGACAGCCGATAATCGCAGAGAATACTTGGCTTCTTATTATGGAAGATTACATTAAAAATAATCTAAAGCGGTCTCAATTTAAAAGGGTGTGGATTTATTCTGTACCCCAAGAGCGGATATTATTTACATATCCTAATCTAGGTGTTTAAAACATTGAAGGAGAAAAAATGAAACAGATAGCCTGTTTATTCGCTATGGTAATGTTGGTGAGTGGATGTGCCCATAGTCTTGATTGGCACTATGTACATTATCCATCCAAGTCTCAAGAAGAAGTAAATAGAGACACTTATAGTTGTAATCAAGATGCAAAATTTAACTGCTATGCTTCACGAGGAGATTTTCTTTACCCTGTTTGCATTAACAAGGAATACAGATATTGTATGGAAGCTAAATATGGGTATGCAAGAGAAGAGCAACCAGCTGGAACAGGGTTCTACAATCGTGGGGTTGAGTATGGTAAGGAAAGCAAATTATCTAAAGCCATCTCTTATTTTACTAAAGCCATTAAAATAAATCCTAAAATGAGAGATGCCTATTATAGCCGTGGGTATGCCTATGGCGAACAAGGCAAATTTACCCAAGCTATAGCAGACTATAGTAAAGCTATTGAAATTGGCCCTAACTATGCAGAGGTTTACTATAACCGTGGGACCATTTATATTAAGCAAAATAATTTTACCCAAGCCATATCTGACTTTACCAAAGCTATTGAAATAGAACCTAACTATGCGGATGCCTATAATAACCGCGGGGCTAGCTATTATACGATAAAAGAATATGACAAAGCCTGGGCTGATGTGCATAAAGCAGAAGAATTAGGTCTTACTATGCCTTCAAATTTCATTAAGCAACTAAAGAAAGACTCTGGGAAAGAGAAATAAGATGAAAACAGAAAATTATGTAACTAAAAATGGTGAGGTTCGGTTTATAGAGTTTGCTGAAGGCAAACGCTGGGCTATTATTTTAGATAGTAAGCAAGGAGATTGTAAGATATTTGAATTAGAAAAACAGGCAAGAGCATATTTTGGAAGCCTTTTGAATGAATAAAAACAATTAATGGTTGTTTAGTTTTTATTTTGGAATAGAATTGTAGTAGACAATCTGGTTTATAGCTATACCTTAAAGAGGACTTAAGGGCCTCTAACTGTGAAGTAGGGTAAGCTGCATTACTCCCCGAAAGGGGGGCGGGAAATGCAGTCTTATCGGATTTACTTCACAGTTGCCGGTGGGAATATGCGCTCGCTTTTTATTGGGGCGTAGTAAACATTAAAGGAGTATAAATGAAAAAGATAATTGCTTTATTATGTTTAACAGTATTAATTATTGGTTGTGCATCTGTGCCTACCGGAATCACCATGAAATCAGGAGCGGTTCCGTATTATGATGTTAACCAAGCTATTACTATTAAGAACATTGGCGTATCTGAAGATTTGAAAAAATGGTCAGTTGCGATTATTAGCCTACTTTCTACGGAATTAGAAAAAAGAGGTGCGAAGATAACAAGTGATTCTCCTATTGTATTAAAGGTTGGGATTACT
>CAIVOB010000085.1 GCA_903907475.1 Candidatus Omnitrophota bacterium | reverse complement strand
GATTATTGAAGGTAAATTAGATGATTTACATGAACAGTCTTTTTATATGATTGGGACAATTCAAGAGGCAATTGAAAAGAATAAGCAGCTCATGGAGCATAAATAAGATGGCCAAAACTTTTTCCGTTGGTATTTATGCGCCAGAAAAAGTAATTTATGAGGGGCAGGCATATTCTTTAATTGTTCCCGGAAAATTAGGTTATCTGGGGATTTTAGCAGATCACGCTCCGATGGTTGTGCAGTTGGGAAACGGTAAAATAACTCTGCGCACTGCATCCGGTGATACCAAAATAATTGATTCCGCTCAAGGCGGATTTATGGAAGTCGCCGAAAATCAAGCGGCGTTACTTTTATAAAAAATATTCTTGACAAAAAAATCCGTTTTTGTTATATTATTGATGTTATTGTGAAAAACGGAACAATATGATTACTAACAAAAACTGCATCATTCGGCTTTCTCGTTATAAAAACGCTCTTTACCGTTTACAAGCATTGGGTTTTGTGAAAGTTTTCTCAGATAACTTGGCGGATGCGGTGGGGGTTACTGCTTCCCAGGTGCGCAAAGATTTTTCAATTTTTGGTATTTCCGGGAATAAAAAAGGCGGTTACCAAATTGATTTATTGTTGGAAAAACTTAATAGTATTTTAGGTAAAGATCAGTTGCAGAAAGTTATTGTTATTGGTGCTGGTCATATTGGTAGCGCTTTAATGCGCTACCGGGGATTTGAAAAGGAAGGGATTAAAATTATTGCCGGTTTTGATATTGATCCGGCGAAAATTAATCGTTCCAATGTGATTCCGGTTTTACCCTTAGATGAAGCCAAAGGGTTTATCAAGGCTCAAGGGATTAAGATCGCTATTTTAGCGGTTCCGGATATTGCCGCACAAGAGGTTTCTGAGGAAATTAGTGCCGCGGGAATTAAGGGCATACTTAATTTTGCTCCGCTGCGGCTGAAAGATATTGAAGGTTGTGTTATTAATAATGTAAATTTAGAAATTGAATTGGAAAATTTGATTTATTTTGTAAATGTGGCGCAGAAGTTAAAATAAAGGTTAAAATAAAATGACCCAAGAAGAGAATAAAATTATGTTGGATGAGATTGCGAGCCTTGTTTCGAAATGGAAGGATAAAGAAGGCAATTTGATTATGATTTTGCATGAACTGCAAAATTTTTATGGCTATGTTCCGCGTCCGGCGGCTTTAGAACTTTCTCGGGCGTTGCATACGCCGCTGGCCAGGATTTATGAAGTAATTACTTTTTATAATTTTTTTAAATTAGAACCTCCGGGTAAACATATTATTTCACTGTGTTTAGGCACGGCTTGTTATTTAAAAGGATCGGCAATCTTACTTAATGAAATTAAAGGGTTATTAAATGTTGAAGAGGGCGCGACGACTAAAGACGGCCTTTTTCAGCTGGATGTGGTGCGTTGTTTAGGTTGTTGTGGCCTGGCTCCGGTAATTAAAATTGACGACAAGGTTTATGGCAAGGTGCAAAAAAGCGAAGTGATGGGGATCCTCTCACAGTATAACAATCACCAGGAAGAGTCTGTAAAATGATAAAACTGACAAAAAATGATTTAGATAAAATTAAGGCTGCGCATCAAGATGATGGGCGGGATTGGATTAAGGTTGGTATGAGCACTTGTGGTATCGCCGCCGGAGCGGATAAGGTTTACGCTTTATTTGTGGAAGAGATCAAAAAAAGAAAATTGGACATTCAAATTAAAAAATGCGGTTGTCAGGGGATGTGTTATTCCGAGCCTTCAGTTGAGGTGCGCGTCAAAGGCTTGCCGGATGTAATTTATGGTAAAGTCGATAAGGAAGGGGTAATTAAGATTCTGGATAAACATATTTGCGGTAATACTTTAGTGAAAGATTCGATTTATGAATTAAGGACGAAGAGGTAAAGAGCGATGGATCAAAAAATAGTTTTTATTAAAGACACTGGTATTGAGAATGATCGTACTAAAGATTATTACGCTCTTTTTCTTAATCTTTTGCGGGAAAATTCTCTGGAAGATCAGGTGCAGATAAACCGGGTAGCGGATATTGGTATTTATAATCAAGGTCTCGTAGTAAAAATTTTCGAGCAAGATGTTATTTACGCTAATGTTAAAGAAGAACAAATAAAAGAGATTGTTTTAAAGACGATTAAAGAGGGTAAAGTAATTAAAGAGTTGTTGTTTCAGAGTCCACCTAAACAGTTGCGGATTGTTTTGCGTAATTGCGGAGAGATTGATCCGGAAAATATTGATGAATATATCGCTAAAGATGGTTATCAAGCCTTAAATAAAGCGGTGCAAGAAAATAAGCCGGAAAAGATCATTGAAGAGCTGAAGAAAAGCGGATTAAGGGGGCGTGGGGGAGCAGGATTTCCAACTTGGTTAAAATGGAAGTTGACGCGCGAAACTCCCGAGGCGCAGAAATATGTTATTTGTAATGCTGATGAGGGAGATCCGGGAGCATATATGGATCGCGGAGTTTTAGAAGGTGATCCGCATTCCGTAATTGAAGGATTAATTTTAGCGGGGTTTGCGATTGGGGCAAATAAGGGGTATTTTTATGTGCGCGCTGAATATCCGCTTGCAGTACAAAGAGTGGAGTTGGCCTTAGCTCAGGCTTATGATCACGGCCTCTTGGGTAAAAATATTTTAGGTAGTAATTTTAATTTTGAGATTGATATTCGTTTAGGTGCTGGGGCGTTTGTTTGCGGTGAAGAGACCGCTTTGATTGCTTCGATCGAAGGAAGACGGGGAACTCCGCGCCCGCGTCCGCCATATCCGTCAGTGAAAGGTCTTTGGGACAAACCGACCGCGATTAATAATGTCGAAACTTTGGCTAATATCGCGCCGATAATTTTAAAAGGTGGAGATTGGTACGCTGCGATTGGAACGGAAAAATCTAAAGGAACTAAGGTTTTCGCTTTAACCGGAAAAGTTAAAAATTCGGGTTTAGTGGAAGTCCCGATGGGTATTACTTTAAGAGAGATTGTTTATGATATTGGCGGAGGAATGATTTCTAGTAAAGGGATTAAAGCGGTGCAAACCGGAGGCCCTTCTGGAGGGGTTATTCCGCAAGAGTATTTAGACACTCCGGTAGATTATGAAAATTTACAGAAGCTAGGTTCGATTATGGGTAGCGGCGGAATGATCGTGATGGATGAAGATGATTGTATGGTGGATATCGCTAAATTTTATTTAGGTTTTTGCGTTGATGAATCATGCGGTAAATGTGTGCCTTGTCGGATCGGGGGATATCAAATGCTTGCTTTGTTGGATAAAATTACTGAAGGGCAAGGCAAGTTAGAGGATATCGAAAAATTAAAGCGCATCGCTTTGGCGATGCAAAAAGCTTCGCTTTGCGCTTTGGGCCAAACTGCGGCCAATCCGGTAGTTTCAACGTTAAAATATTTTTTTGCGGAATATCAGGATCATATTGTCGATAAAAAATGCCGCTCACACAAATGTAAACATTTGCTTAATTATAGTATTATCCAAGATAAATGTAAGCGTTGCCGAGTTTGTCTGATTAATTGCCCCGTGAATGCGATTAGCGGAGATAAAGAGCAGGGATTCTTAGTGGATCCTAAAATTTGTATTCGTTGTGGCAAGTGTTATGAAGTTTGTAAATTTAATGCGATTGCTAAGGAGTAGGTAGATGATCAAGGCTAAAATTAATAATTTGCTGATTGAAGTTAATGATGGAGTTTCGATTTTGGAAGCGGCAAAAAAAGCGCAGATCAAAATTCCTACCTTGTGTAAACATCCGGACCTTCCTCCGGGTGCCGGATGCGGTTTATGTATTGTACGTATTAAAGGTACTCCAAAAATGTTACGTGCTTGTTGTACTCCTTTAGAAGAGGGAATGGAGATTACAACGCACGATCCGGAGATTGTGGCGGTGCGGCGTACGGTTTTAGAGTTGATTCTTTCTAACCATCCTAATGACTGCTTGCAGTGTGGGCGTAACAATAATTGTGAGTTACAGACTTTAGTCGCGGATTTTGGTATTCGCGATGAATCGTTTCAGAAATTTTTGCCGAATGTCGCCAAAGATGATTCAACGCGGACGATTGTTTTAGACGCGCAAAAATGTATTCGCTGTGGCAGATGCGTGACAGTTTGTCAGGAGATGCAGAATGTTTGGGCGCTTTCATTTTTAGATCGGGGTTTTTGCACGCGGATTTCTCCGGCTGGTGATATAAAATTAGCCGATTCACCCTGCATTCGTTGTGGACAATGTTCTAACCACTGTCCGACGGGGGCGATTGTTGAGTTAGATGAAACCGCGCGAGTTTGGGAAGCATTGCAAGATGAAGATAAATATTGCGTGGTGCAAATTGCTCCGGCAGTCAGGGTTGCGATCGGAGAAGCATTTGGTTATCCCATTGGTACTAATTTAACGAAGAAATTATACGCTTTACTGCGCCGTTTGGGTTTTAAAGCGGTTTTTGATACTAATTTTGGCGCGGATGTGACGATTATGGAGGAAGGTAGTGAATTTATCCAGCGGTATGCTCATGGAAAAGGTACGTTGCCGTTAATTACTTCCTGTTGCCCGGGTTGGGTAGATTTTATGGAAAAATTTCATCCGGATATGATTAATTATTTCTCAAGCTGTAAATCTCCGCATGAAATTGTGGGAGTATTAGCTAAAACATATTATGCGCAAAAGAAGAATATCGATCCTAAAAAAATTGTTGTCGTTTCGATTATGCCTTGTACGGCGAAAAAAAATGAAATTATTCGTTGTGAAGAGATGTATGCTTCTGGTTGTCAAGATGTGGATGTCGCTTTGACTACTCGGGAATTGGCGCGGATGATTAAGCAAGCAGGGATTGATTTTAATAATTTGCCGGATGAAGAAGCCGATCAGATGTTGGGTGATTACACTGGAGCAGGAGTTATTTTTGGAACGACCGGCGGAGTAATGGAAGCGGCTTTAAGAAGCGCTTATTTTATGCTCAACGGCAAGAATATGGAAAAAATTGAGCTGAATCAAATTCGCGGGTTAGAAGGCGTGAAGGTTGCTGAAATTCAGATTAATGGTAAAA
Source organism: Candidatus Omnitrophota bacterium (assembly GCA_903907475.1). Lineage (GTDB taxonomy): Bacteria > Omnitrophota > Gorgyraeia > Gygaellales > Profunditerraquicolaceae > UBA6249. The sequence continues at coordinate 779 of CAIVOB010000085.1, read as the reverse complement.
AAATTAGAGTGGCCGTGGCGCACGGGTTAAATCACGTGGAGTATGTTTTAGATAAAATTAGAAAAGCAGAAAAGGATGGTACGGAGATGCCGTACCATTTTGTAGAAGTAATGGCTTGTTTAGGTGGTTGTGTTGGAGGTGGCGGACAGCCTTACGGAGTAACTGATGAATTGAGGACTAAGCGCGCGGCGGGTATTTATCAAAATGACGAGAATTGCAAGCAACGTTGCTCGCATGAGAATCCTTTTGTGCAGCAGCTTTATAAGGAATTTTTAGGTTCACCTTTAGGTGAGAAATCCGAGCATTTATTGCATACGCATTACCGGGCTCGGCCGGTTTACTCGAAATAAATTTATTTTTTATAACCTGCGGAAAAGGAACGAAAAGTTCTTACCCCAAGGGGATAGTTTGTGAAGATCCCAACTTTTCTGCGGTAGAATTTTGCAAAAGAGTTGGGATATTTTGTATCTCGACACAACATTTGCGCAAGGTGTCTTAACTCCAAGGAGAGGAAAAATGGAGAAACGTTTAGGTTTTGTGGGAGTGATTATTCATAACCGTAAGAAAACGGCGCCGGTGGTAAATAATATTTTAACGGAGTTTGGCGATTTAATTCTTGGGCGCATGGGTATTCCTCACATTAAGAAGGAATTGAGTGTGATTATTATAATTGTCAATGCTTCGACTGACGAGTTGGGAGCACTGACCGGTAAACTCGGTAAAGTTGCCGGAGTATCGGTGAAATCGGCGCTAAGCAAAATTGAATAATCTAATTAACG
>CAIVOB010000084.1 GCA_903907475.1 Candidatus Omnitrophota bacterium | reverse complement strand
GGCCAAAAACATTAAAATAACGCAAAGCGATAGTCGGTAAACCAAAATGAAGGCTAAAAATTTTACAGTAATATTCACCCGTTAACTTACTTAAAGCGTAGGGAGAAATGGGCGCCGGAACAAAACTCTCTTTTTGGGGAAAGGTACTAACTTCACCATAAACCGAACTCGAAGATGCTAAAATAAAACGCTTGACCTTATTATCCCTTGAAGCCTCAAGCATGTTCAAAGTCCCGTCGATGTTCACGCAATTATAAGCGTGCGGATCTTCCATCGACTTCGGTACGCTTCTTAAAGCCGCCTGGTGTAAAACAAAATCAATTCCCCGCGTGGCCTTTGAACAAACCGCTTTGGAACAAATATCTCCTTTAATTAAATCAATTTTATTTTCTAAACCTTTAAGATTAGAAATTTTACCGCTAGAAAAATTATCTAAAACCCGCACCTCGTGTTTAAGTTTTACTAACGCCTCAACAATATGCGAACCAATAAAACCCGCGCCGCCGGTCACCAGATATTTCATAGTCGCTCCACCTTCCCTTTGTAATTACCCTTAAAAACATTTCGGGAATCAAAAATTAATTTCGCATACTTTAATAGTTGAGCATAATCAACTTGAGTATGATCCGTAGCAATAACACAGCAATCGAATCTTTTAATTACCGCGTTACTTAATTTAATTGCTTTTAAATCCAATCCGTTTAACTTTAAATACGGCACCAAAGGATCAGCATAAGAAACTTTCGCCCCCTGGCTTCTTAAACTATTAATCACGTCAATACTCGGAGATTTACGTAAATCCTTAATATCTCTCTTATAAGTCGCTCCCAAAACTAATATTTTTGCCCCTTTCATTTTAGTGCCTTGAGCTAACAAGCTGTCTTTGACGCGCTGCACAATATAATCAGGCATCGCGCGAATAACATTTGAAGCCAGGCTGATAAAACGGGAATGAAAACCAAAACTTTTAGCCTTCCAATGTAAATACAAAGGATCCTTAGGAATACAATGCCCTCCCACGCCCGGCCCGGGATAAAATGGCATAAATCCAAAAGGTTTTGTCGCGGCAGCTTCCACGACCTCCCAAATATCAATCTTCATTTTATGCGCCATCATCGCTAATTCATCAATTAAACCGATGTTAATCAGGCGAAAAGTGTTTTCCAGTAACTTTACCGTTTCCGCGGCACGAGCACTGGAAACCGGAACTACCCGTTCAATAATAATCTTATAAAATTCTACCCCCAAATTTGTCGCCGCGAGGCTTATCCCTCCCACCACTTTAGGAATCTTATGCACCGGATACTGCTTATTCCCCGGGTCAATTCTTTCCGGAGAAAAACATAAATAAAAATCTTTTCCATGCTCTAAATTATGACGCTTAAAAATCGGCAGTAATTCCTCTTCGGTCGTCCCCGGATATGTGGTACTCTCCAAAATAACCAACGCCCCCTTTTTAAGATGCACCGCGACAGAATCAACTGCTCCTTTAATAAATGAAATATCCGGAAGGTTCTTTCTTTTTAAAGGCGTGGGCACACAAATTAAGACCACATCACAGGTGCTCATCACGGAAAAATCGGCCGTAGCCTGAAAATGCCCCTTGTTTAACGACACTCTTAACTCTTTGCTCGGAACATCGCTAATATATGATTTTTTCTGGGCAATGCATTTAAGACGATCCCGGTCAATTTCAATACCCGTAACCGTAAAATTTTTTTTAGCAAATTCCAACGCCAAAGGAAAACCGACGTATCCTAAACCGATCACTCCCACGCTTAACTCTTTACGCTTAATTTTACGTTTAATTTCTAAAAGTGCTTTGCTCATTTTTTTAAAAACATCCTTAACTATATTATAATAAAAATTTTACCGCGCGCCGGAGTTTTGCCTACTTACCGATTGATCAAAACCAAATTCATTTTCCGGGAAAGCTTTTAATCTAAAGGTAAAATAAATACTGGCACCCGTGGATTTAGTTTTACTTAAGCTCATTTCCAGGTCCCAACAATGTAAATCGCGCGTCAGAGTATATTGCTGCTCTTGCCAACCATAATTGATAATAGAAGATGTCTTAAAATTATAACGCTGATACATCGAAAATTTCCACTTCGGAGTCAGGCGCCAATCAAAACCAAAAGTCACTTCATTGCTCCCTTTTCTTTCATAACGTTGACCAAAGGTCAAAGAACGCTCTTTACCCAAATCAAAAGTCAGGCCATAATTAAACAACGCAAACTTATTGTAATTTAAACTGGTATGATCAGAATGCTCGAAAGTCGCATCAGATTCAAAACGCATCCAGGAATAAGGCAAAACTTTTAATTGAAAAAGAATATCATCAAAATTATCTTTTAAAGTCTCTCCTGTCCGAGGAGTAAGAAAAGCGTTATCTCCGGTTTTAGGATCAATCACATAATCGGTGGTAATCAAAAAATCCACAAAATCCACACTTGCCCCATTACGCTTAGTTTGCAATTTATTCGATAACGATAAAGAAGCGGTACTTCCGCGATTAATCGCATCCACGCTATCAATCTGTTTAATATGATCGATCGGAATTGTCGGTGTATGGGTATATAAATAAGCCACGCTCGGAGTAACAATATGCCTTAAGCCATTGATATCTAACCCTAAGAAATTTGTTTTCGTCTCATAAATACGATAAAATTTCGTACTCATATCCGCGCCGCTGTAAAAAACTGTGCGCACGATACCGTCCTGGCCATTAGCGCCTTTATCATAAAAAGTCTGCCGACTACTGACAAAAGGTTTAAATTGCACGAAACCAATTTTTAGCGGCAAAGAAACTTTATTCGTCGTATCAAACCTCATCACCGTAACATCATCAGGAGTAACAGGTAAAGTAGTGGCCTTTTTATTGTAATTACCTAGTTGTGTGGAATTTTCAAAATAAAACGGAGTTTCGCCAAGCTGTAAACTAGGAAGATTATAATTAATCTCCGGCTTTTTCTCAACTTGATCAAACCAGTGATTAGTACGCATCTGGACTAGAATATCCAAACTAGAATAATTAAAAGCATGGTGCAGAAGGCCATAACTTAGGGGTTGCGCATCTTTCTCATATTCACGATAAAAATAATCCTTAAGTACATTACGATTTAAATCATACTTTCTTCTTTCATCGGTAATTTTATAGAGTTCCGCCGTAAAATTGGTGCGCGGATCAATATCCCATTTATGCCGCCAACGTAAAAAATAACGTTGAAACTCTGTAGGAGAATCGGCAGGTAAATCCTGCGCTTTTTCATCAGTATAATAATATTTAAAATCACCATTACCCGCCAGCGAATTTTTATAGTTGAGGTCAAAACCTTCCCCTAAACCCAGTTTAATGCGATAATCCAGGAAAACCCGTGCATTGACATTATCGGTAAGATTATAACGCCAAGTGCTCAAAAGATAAGGCCCCCATTCCTTACGCGAACCCGGCTCAACCTGAACATGCATAATCGGTTCTTTCATGGAATAGTTAAAACACGGTAAATAAATTAACGGAAACGGCCCAAGATAAAGCGTCATCTGGCGAGCTTGAATTTTATCCCCGGGAATCATATTAATTCTTTTGGCATCAAAACGGTAATGCGGATGATCTAAATTACAAGTCGTAAAATAACCATTTTTAATAGCGTATTCAGTGTCACTAACCTTCTCCATTTTCCTAGCTTTCCCAAAATAAGGGTTAGCCCGAAAATCCGCATTCAAAATTATTCCAGTATGATTAGCAAAATCATAAGCGATTTTTTCACCCGTAATCACACCTTTATCATCTTCCAAACGCGCATTGCCTTCCGCCACGCCTTCTTTAGACTGCATATTAACTTTTAATTTATTACAAGTAAGTTTTGCCCCTTTATAAGTAACATCGATATTCCCAGTCGCCACGACTTCTTTACTATCCGCGGAATACTCCACATTATCACCGTTAATAATCATTGGTGATTCTTTCGGTTCTTTCGGTATTTTTATCTCCTGAACATCTGAAACGGTTTTAATTTCTTGCGCTTCTTCAGCCCAGCCCAGAGTAAGCGGCAAAAATATTAGACCGAGAACAAATACTAAAGCATTAATTTTTAAATAATTAAATTTAATACGCATAATTTACTGAGGAATTTTTTTATGATCCGCTAAAAACTTATTTATACCATTATCCGTTAAAGGATGTTTAATCAATTGCTCAATCACCGTATAAGGAATAGTGGCGATATCCGCTCCCACTAAAGCCGCATCCACAACGTGTAGCGGATTACGCACCGAAGCGACAATAATCTGAGTTTTAAAATTATAGTTTACGTAAATTTGCTTAATCTGCCGAATTAAATTCATTCCTTCTTGACCGATATCATCAAGCCGGCCGATAAAAGGAGAAACATAAGTTGCTCCAGCTTTAGCGACAAGTAAAGCTTGGGCGGCAGAAAAACAAAGCGTGACATTAGTCTTAACACCTTCAGCAGACAAAATTTTGACGGCTTTTAACCCTTCTTTAGTCAAAGGAACCTTAATCACAATATTTGCGGCAAGCTTCACTAATTCATGCGCCTCTTTGAGCATTCCCGGAGCATCGAAGCTAATTACTTCCGCACTCACCGGGCCACTTACTAAGCCGCAAATATCTTTTAAAACGGCTGGCAAATCGCGGCCTTCTTTGGCGATTAAAGTAGGGTTGGTCGTCACCCCATCAATGAGCCCTAAACTCACGGCTTCTTTTATTTCTTTAATATTAGCAGTATCGATAAAAATTTTCATGATTTTAACCTCTCCTTAACTAAAAAACCCGCTCCGATTAATCCAGCATTAATCCCTAATTTAGCTTTGAACACCTTAACTCTTTTTGCCTGGATACTCATCGCGCGTTTGCTAATCGTTTGTTTAACGCTCGCAAACAATGTTTTTCCGGAACTAGCGACACCACCGCCGATCACGATCGCATCCAAATTAAGTAAATTTACTACTCCGCTTAAAACTAAACCTAATTTAACACCAATCTGATTCCAAAATTTTATCGCTTTCAATTGATGGGCTTTGGCCATCTGACTAACTAATTCCAGAGAAATATCAGCACGAAATTCTTTTCTTGCCGCTTTAATCAAGGCGGCATTCCCAATATAAGTTTCTAAACAAGCTTGACTACCGCAACCGCAAAACGGTCCGGACTCATTCAAAGGTAAATGACCAAGTTCACCGGCAGCGTTATCATTCCCGCGATAAAGCACCTCATTTAAAATTAATCCTGCCCCGACACCGGTGCCTAAAGTCAAACATAAGACATTTTTATAACCTGCCGCCGCGCCCAAGGAATATTCCGCTAAGGTCATTAATTTAGCGTCATTATCAATAAAAACCGGAAGCTTAATTTTAGTTTCTAAAATTCTCTTTAAAGCTACTTCCTTCCAACCTTTAATGTTAGGAAGAAAATGCACAATACCTTTTGCGCTATCCACCGGCCCGGGCAAACCAATGCCTATTCCTAAAATATTTTTTTTCTCTAATTTCAGATTAAAAATAAAACTATTAATCGCCGCGGCAATGCCGGCAATAAGCTTTTCCTTATTTGCGAAACTCTTTGTGCTAAATATACTTTTGGCTTTAATTTTTAAATTACTATCTAATAAAGCGCACTTAAAATTCGTTCCACCCAAATCAATTGCGATAATAAATCTTTTAACCATGTGGAGTATTCTATATGAAATCACCGCCCTTTTCAAGGAATAAATTTAAATTTTCCGCATAGAAATAACAAATCCCCACCACAAAATTGGGCCAGGTGCCTATCAGCGCAAAGTGTATTCATTTGCAAAATCTTACTATAAAATTAGCGGGGCCTGCCTGGTTTTGTTTCTCGCACG
>CAIVOB010000083.1 GCA_903907475.1 Candidatus Omnitrophota bacterium | reverse complement strand
CCTTGATCAAAATTTTGGAAAACAAAACCACAACCCGATAACATCAATAATAAGAAAAGAACTACGATATTTTTCATACCTCGCCTCCTTGGGATATGGCAAAAAATTTAAAAAATCTTATAGTGTCATTATAGAAAAACGCGCCGCTTAAATCAATTGTACCTAGGTATAAGCGTAATATTCTACGGCGTCAAAACTTTTTCTTTAGCTTGAGGATTAGTTTCCAGCATCGAGAGCGCCTGAGCAATTTGACTACTTAATGCGGAGCTCACCGTATTTAGCGTTTTAACTAACCCGGAATAATCTTGCGGAATAATCGCTTGCCGGAATTCTGATCTTTTTATAATTATAGTTTTAGAATTTTGCACGTCAATAACCAGCCATTGCGCGACAAGAAACAAATCCTTATCCAACTGGCTGTCTAACTGAACAATTTCCACGACGACTTGATATTTAACCGCAAGATTTGAGTTCCAAGGATATAAAGTAAATTTGGCTTCCGGTAATTTCACGGCAAGGCCTTCGCCAATAAGACGCGTAAACCCAAGATCAAGGGTTTCAGCCCAACGGTCGAACTGAGCAAACTTAAGCATATGATTTTTATCCCGGGTAACAATTTGCGGCCGCTCCTGATATTCAGGAACTTTTACCGGGCCCACCCCAATCAGCACGCCAGGAGTAATATCCAACTTCTTGCTTCCTTGATCTGCGTCTGTACCGCCAAGCAGATAAAACCGCGGCGTGGGGCTGTTTTGTACTGAGATACAACCATTTAAAATCAAACCTAAAAACACACCACTCATAACCACAAAGAAATTAATCCGCGACTGTTTCATTTTACTCCCCCTTAATAATTGATTTCCCTTTTAAAAGCGCTTCCGGATGCTGTTCAAGATATTCAGTCAGTAATCCCACTGAACGCATTGTCTGCTTTGTCTCCTGAAGCGTGTCGCGCAAATCATAAAGGCTTCTTTGTAAGTCACTGGAATTTACCAATTTATCCAGCCCTTTAACGGTCGCTTCTAAATTCTTCGCGATTTCTTTAATCGGTATTTCATTCATCAACTCAAAAATATCCGGAGAGATCGGAAGCGTCGGTAACTCTGGATATTGTTTCAAGATACCGCGCAGCTTAACCGGTTTATCCGGATAAAAATCAAAAGAAATCATGAGCTGGCTGGTCAAAAAACTATATATTTCCAACTTCCCCCGCAGCCCCAGCTCAATCATTTTTTTATCTCCGCCAAAATCACCAAAACTGGGAGCGCCTTTAATTCGCCCCTGCTCAATCTCCACGATCACCGGAAGCATAATCGTCCCGGTTTTAGAATCATAAATCAAACTAATATCTTTGACCGCGCCAATACTCACTCCCCGAAACATCACCGGAGCTCCAATCGAAAGGCCTTTGACGGAACCATCAAAATACAGAACAAATTTAATTGTGCGTTTAAAAAGTAAACCTGAACCAAAAACTACTATTCCCACCATTAATAATATTAGTCCCCCAATAACAAATAAACCAATCGCGGTTTTGTTCACCTTTTTACTCATAGTTTTTGCTCCTTAGATTCTGCGCCTCGCGTTAAGAACTGTACTACTCTCGGATCCTTAGAATCAGCCAATAAAACCTTGGGGTCACCTGAGGCAATAATCGTTTTACTCTCTCGGTCAAGAAACACGGAATTATTCCCCACCGCAAGAATACTCGCCAGTTCATGCGTAATCACAACTACTGTCGCCCCTAATCCATCCCTAAGTTCAAGAATCAAATCATCAAGCTTCCGCGCGTTAATCGGATCCAAGCCCGCCGAAGGCTCATCAAAAAAAATAATATCCGGATCAAGCGCGATCGCCCGCGCCAGACTCGCTCTCTTACGCATCCCCCCACTAATTCCGGAGGGAAAAAAATCCCCATATCCATCTAAACCAACAAGTGAAAGTTTTAACGCTACGACGTCCTGCACCTGCTGAGAAGATAATTTCGTATAAAGCTGTAAAGGAAGCGCGACATTTTCTCCAACCGTCAGAGAACTCCAAAGCGCTCCACCTTGATAAAGTACTCCGAAACGCCGCATAATATTCTGCTGCGCTTTTTCATCTCCATCCCAAAAACTCTCTCCAGAATATAAAACTTTACCCTTCGTGGGATTTTTAAGTCCGATCAAGCTCTTAAGTAATGTACTCTTGCCGCAACCATTGACTCCCATCACCACAAAAATATCGCCTTTATTCACGCTAAAATTCAGATTACGCATCACAGTGTAATCGCCATACCTTAACTCCAAATCTTGCGCCTGAATCACCGGGCAAATTACAGCATCCATATGTCTAGACTCCCAAAATCTGACAAATAAAAGTAATGATTGCAGTAGCAATAACAATACCGGTTATTCCCGTGACCACCGCCGAAGTAGTCGCACTTCCCACGCCTGCGGCATTTCTTTCGCACTTCATTCCGCGCCAACAACCGGAAACTGCGACAATCACGCCAAAAACAAGGCTGTGGACGAGCCCCACCCAAACATAGCTCAGTTTTACCGAATATTGAGTATGATTAAAATATTCGACTCCATTAAGATTAAGCATTCCGACGCTAATGATATAACCGCCTAATACTCCCATTAAATCCGCGAAGAGCGTTAAAATTGGCATCATCATTACTAACGCCAAAACCCGCGGAACAACCAAAAATTCAACCGGAGAAATACCTAAGGTCTTAAGCGCGTCAATTTCTTCATTGGTTTGCATCATCCCAAGTTCGGCCGCAAAAGAGGCCCCAATCCGGCCAGACATAATAATACCCGTCATCACTGCCGAAAGAACGCGCACCATGGCGATACCCACAATATCGGAAATAAAAATTTGCGCTCCGAACATTTTCAGCTGGATTGATCCGACAAAAGCCAGAATCATCCCGACCAATAAACTTATTAAAGATACCAAAAACAAAGTATCGACTCCACACCGCTGCACGAGAAGCATAAAATCATCGCCGCGGAAATATGCTTTGCCTTTAATTAAACGCCCAAATGACAATGCAATATCACCTAGAAAATCAAGCCCGGAGCGTAAGCTTTCGCTGATACTTAAAACTTTTTCTCCCAATTTTTCTAAAAATGACTCCGCCACTTTATGAGGCGGAATATTTTTTTCATCTACTTTCAAAGCCAAGGCCAACAATTTTTGCGCTTCGCTGGGCAGAGTTTGACAATTAACGTTAATGTTCTTGGCCTGAGCTTCCCGGATTAATTTCCATAAAAAAGAAATCAAACCACTGTCCCATCTTAAATCTTTTGCAACATTAAAATTAATTTGCGTAATATCCGGATGGCTGGCAAGCTGCGCGATAACCTCATTTACCGAAAACAGGCCCGTAGAAATCCGCCAATCTCCGCTAAGTTTAATAAGAATTATTTTTGGGAGTGAATAATCGAAGACAAGCTTTTCTAGCAACATACAGTATTATTAGCAAGTTACCAGGGCTAAATCAATTGTACCTAGGTATAATCGTAATCTTTTAAAGAAATTAAAATCTGGAAGGAGTAATACCTGCTTTTTGAGCGAAGGAAATAAGTTCCGTCAAAGTCTTAGCCTGCATCTTTTGCATCACTCGGCCGCGATGGATTTTAATCGTTTGCAGCACCGTACCCCGCTTGCGGGCGATCTGTTTACTCAACATCCCCTTAGCGACGAGCCTGAAAACTTCCAATTCGCGCGCCGACAAGGTTTTAACGCGGCGTTTTATTTTTGATATTTCGGCTTGTTCTTTAATTTGAATTTTATTTTTCCCAATCGCTTGACCGACAGCATCAAGCAGTTTCTTCTTCGTAAAGGGTTTGGTCAAAAAATCAACCGCTCCACCTTTCATGCCTTTAACACTCATCGGAATATCACCGTGCCCGGTAATAAACACAATCGGAATCCTAAGTTGACGCTCTGCCAACGCTTCCTGAAGCTCCAAGCCGTTGATATCCGGTAATTGAATATCCAAAACTAAACAAGATGGCAATTTAAGATGCTTAAACGCCAAAAAATCTTGCGCGCGGCTAAACGTCTGAACACTAAACCCGTGTGCTTTTAACAATAGAGACAACGCCCGACACACAGAAACATCGTCATCAACGATATAAACAATAGACTTTTTACTGTCCACTAAAGATCCTTTTTATTAATAAGTATCGTGAAATAAAAGGTGGCGCCTCGATCAGGATTATTCTTTACCTCCAATCGCCCACCATGCGCTTCAATAATAGAACGGCTAATCGCCAGCCCCATGCCCAGGCCATCCGGTTTACTGGTAAAAAAATGCGTAAAAAGCTTCGGAATATTCTGCGCCGGAATTCCGCATCCGGAATCCTTCACCTCCACGATCAGCGTTGCGCTATCTTGACGCAATGTCCGAATCAATATTTCATGTGTTCCTTGGCTACTTTCCAGAGCATCAAAACTATTACTAATAAGATTTAAAAGCACCTGTTGCAATTGTATGCGATCGCCCTGAATAGAAGGAAGGCTCAGATCAAACTCAGTTTTAATAACGCAATTCCTTACGGTAGCATCGGTAGCGATAAGCATTATTGTCTCATTAATAAGCGTATTAATATTTAACGCTTTCATTTCAGGCAGGCTCTTCTTTAACAATAAACGTAAACGCTTAATAACCTCGGCCACCCGCTGGTCATCATTAATGATGTAGGAAAGCACCTTTTGCAGCTCCGGCTCTCGGTTTGCGAGCATGCGTTGCGCGGCTTGAGCGTAAGAAAGAATCGCCGTAAGCGGCTGACTAATTTCATGCGCTAAAGACGAAACAAATTCCGCGAGTTTTCCCACCCTCGTGACATGCAAAAGCTCCTCCCGCTGTTCATCGATCTCCAGTTCTTTCTCGCGCATTAAAGTAATATCCGTCTGGATTCCGATATAATGCGTGACCGTGCCATGGGCATCACGCACCGGAGCAATGCGTAATGAATTCCAGTATTTTTTGCCGTTCTTTTTAAAATTAAGCATCTCGCCGTGAAAAGATTCACCTTTACTGATCGTGCCTTTAATTTCATTAACCAAACGCGGATCCGCATCTACTCCATAAAATAAAAAATAACTGCGGCCCAGAATTTCCGTTTTCGCGTAACCAGTCATACTCTGAAATGCCTGGTTAACATAGGTAATTGGAAAATCTTGAGCCTGGGCATCAACAATGAAAATACCATCGACAGTATATTCCATCGCTTTCGTAAGGATACTAACCTGGGCTTCTGATTTTATAAACTTGGCTGTTCCATTACTTAATTGACCATTTTTAACTTTCAGCTCTTTAGCTTGCTTTTACACTACTCCCTCAAGGCGCAAATGCTCACCATTTTTAATTTCATTTCTTTCACCAGAATTTTTAATTTTCTTTTTCATTTTCTTGACAATCATTTTTAGACCTTTTTTACCGATTAAATATTTTCTGGAGCTACGCAAAGCTGTGGATTCATTATACTATATTCGCAAAGACTTTATCAAATTATTTATTCAACTTAAACAAAAATAAGAGCGTTTCCCTTTTTTAAATTTTTTTAAAAAATAGCAACGCCACTATTTTATAAATTCTTATTTCGGAATGCTACTTAAATCATATTTCTTCATTAACAAAGCGTAATCAAAAATGCCTTGGCCTTGTATTTTAAGCAAAACGCGCGGATCATCTCTGTTAATCCAAATTTCAAATTTATTAGGCGTACTTTTAAAATGATACGCCTGAAACCTCCCGGCAGGAACGGAAATTTTATCGATTGAAACAAGTTCTACTCTAAATTCACCGGGAACGCGCGCCATAAAATACCAACCGATTTTAAGGTTGGGAAGCTCGCGCAGATAAAAGGGCAGCGTAATCGCGTTATGTATCGAGCCATTTGCCTGAGTAAACTGTTCCTGG
>CAIVOB010000082.1 GCA_903907475.1 Candidatus Omnitrophota bacterium | reverse complement strand
GGCATACGAGATTCTCCGGAGTGACTGGAGTTCAGACGTGTGCTCTTCGATCTGTACCCTGCAAAGCGGATTTATCTTTACAGGCATCAGCCACATAATGCACCAGCCCTTGAGAACTCATAAGGATTGCTTCCGGTAAAATATTGACCGGAACAAAAGAACTGACAATATTTTTAAAAACATTTTTTAAAGCCACGGCCAAGATCAAATGGCTATTACTAACGCCATCAAATCCTAAATTTTGATAAGCCCAAGAAACCTCTTCTTTATGATAGGGAATCTGGCGAATAAGATAAAGGCCGAGCATCTGTTCAATTTCTTGAGGGTCCTGTGAAGGCAGATCCACTCGGCGCACGGTAATTTTATTGCGCGTTAAAACTACGGAAACCTCTAAATCTTTGCCGCATTTATTCTGTTTTAATATGCGATTAAAAGCCGCGGAAATACTCCCCGGCTCAACATTCACCAAAGGCTCCACGGCAACCCGATGCCCCACGCAGACCTTTAACCAACGTTCCAAAACCTCAATCACAATTTTCGTGCGCATCGCTATTTTTTAACCACCCACGATACTGTTCATGTTAAATATTGGCAGTAACATCGCAATCACCATCGCCCCGATTACCAGGCCCAAAACTAAAATTATTGCCGGCTCAATTAAAGAACTTAAAGTCTTTAAATCCGCTTCGATCTCTTTCTCATAAGATTCGGCGATATCCGCTAAAACGCTATCTAACCTTCCGCCTTCTTCACCCACACGGACCATCTGCACAAAAAAATCCGGAAAAATTTTAAATTTTGCCAAAGCATCAGAAAATGGCACCCCCTCACTGATATCTTTGCGCACCGCTTCTAATTGAGTAATATAAACCGGATTCCCGATTACCGGCCCGGCATCAACTAACGCTGAAAGTAAATTTACTCCACTTTGTAAAAGTAAAGATAAACTGCGCGAAAAATTAGCCACTGACTGTTTGTAAACAATATCTTTTACTAACGGCAAATAATATTTTAAACGACTAGAAATACTCTCTTTACCGGCGCGTTTCATCCTTAAGATCATAATTAATGCCGTAACAAAAATAGCTACTGCCCACCAATAACTTTGTAAAAAGCTGGAAATTTTTAATAAAATTAACGTCGGTAGCGGCAGTTCCGCTTTAAAATCATCGAACATCGCTGCCAGGCGCGGCAGCACAAAAGTCAGCATGACAAAAATTGTTCCTACCCCGACTAAGCTCATAAATATCGGATAAGCTAGAGCTTGCTTGACTTTTAATTTTAAATCCTGAAGCCGCCGTAAATAATCCAAAAGTTGCATCAAAGCATCCTTAAGTTTTCCGGTAGATTCCCCGGTATGGATGATATTAACGTAAAGGTGCGGAAAATATTTCGGGTAACGGCTTAAACAAGTTGAAAAAGGGACACCCTCTTTAATATCCCGAATGATATCTCCGAGTAATACTTTTTCCGCCCGATTATCGCAATTTTTCTCTAAAAGCCGCAAAGCGCTTAATAATTCTACCCGCGAATTAATTAAATTATAAAGTTTTTGGGTGAATAAAACCAGTTGCTTCAAACCATATTTCCCGCTTTTTAACTTCGCGTTACTTGCTAAATTGGTTGCCTGTGTCAGAGGTGCCAGCGCTAAAGGTTCTACTGAAATCGGGACCAATCCCTTGCTTTGCAGATCTTCCAGCACTCCTTCCACGCTATGCCCCTCGATCTTACCCTCGACGATCTCATTAAGATTCTTTTTCGCCTTATATTTAAATTCCATTTTATTCTAACTCCACAACGCGCAAGATTTCTTCTCTGCTAGTTAACCCTTGCTCCACTAAAAGCATCCCATTTTCCATTAACGTGCGCATGCCTTTTTCCCGCGCTTTAGCTTTAATCTCCTGCGCGCTTTTATGCTCGACAATTAAATTACGAATATCCGCGTCAATAACCATAATCTCATAAATCGGACGCCGGCCCTTAAATCCGGTTTCACTGCAAGCTTCGCAACCTTTGCCTTTGCATTGCAAACAAAGTAAACGCACTAAACGCTGCGCGATAATTACTTCCACCGAAGAAGCCAGTAAATAAGGCTGGATGCCCATATCCATAAGCCGCGCCACTCCCGAAGCGGAATCATTAGTATGGAGCGTGGAAAAAACTAAATGTCCCGTTAACGAAGAACGAATCGCTAAATCCGCGGTTTCCGCATCCCGAATCTCCCCGATCATCATAATATCCGGATCATGCCTTAGAACACTTCTTAAAGCGCTAGCAAAAGTTAAACCCACTTTCGGATTAACATGAATTTGCGTAATGCCTTCAATCGCGTATTCTACCGGATCCTCAATACTGATAATCTTAATTTCTTTACGATTTAAACGGCTCAAGCAAGTATAAAGCGTGGTAGTTTTGCCGCTTCCGGTTGGGCCGGTGATTAAAATAATCCCGTGTGGTTTTTGAATTAACTTATTAATGATCTCTAAATCTTGGGGCAGGAATCCAATTTTATCTAGATCTAAAAGCACCTGCGAAGGCAAAATGCGAATCACAACATTCTCTCCGAAATACCCCTGAAGAATCGAGACCCTTAAATCCACCTCTTGGCCGTCCAAAAGCCGAACTTTCGCCCGTCCATCTTGTGGGATGCGATGTTCCACAACATCTAAATGGCACATTATTTTAATCCGTGAAACAATCGCCGGTTCAATATAATATGCATCCGAAGGCATCTTCATTTCCCGTAAAACTCCGTCGATGCGATAACGCAAAACTACTTTAGAAACATAAATTTCAATATGGATATCCGTCGCCCGCATCTTAATCGCTTCCGTGATAATCTGATTCACTAATTTTATCACCGAGGCTTCATCGGCATTCCTTTCAATATCTTCCACACTCTCATCTTTAACAAGCTTTGTTCCGGCGCTGGCCTTATCTTCCATAATCTTGTCCACTGTCCCGGCGACTGCTCCATAATGCTTATGGATCGCCGCCTCTACTTCATGCCGGCTGGTCAAAACGCGAGCCACTTGAAAACCTAAATTTATTTTTATATTTTCCGCCAGCCAAACATCCATCGGGTTATAAACCGCAATTGTCAACACCTGGCCCTCTAAATTCAGCGGCATAAATCCGTAATGCTGCACAAATTTTGCCGGAACGGCGGTTACCGCGGCACTAGAAACCGGTACTTCTTTTAAATGCAAATAGAAAGGCAAATTGAATTGC
>CAIVOB010000081.1 GCA_903907475.1 Candidatus Omnitrophota bacterium | reverse complement strand
TCTTTTAGATCATGGTGATAACAATTATGCTCGCCCATACTATTCACCCCTTTCTTTATTAATGATTAATCGCTTCTCTATTCAAGCACCGACTCGATCTCTGTAATCACATCCAGTGGGTTAAACGGTTTCTTTAAACACTTTTTAATCCCGCACATATCCATAAGAATATTATATCCATCTTTAAAAAATCCAGTCATCGCGATAATCGGAATATGCTGCAGTTCAAGAGAACTCTTCAGCTCATGCGCAAGCTGGAATCCACTCTTCCCTGGCATTTTCAAGCCTAACAATATTGCGTGAGGCTTTTCTCTTGCCGCGATATCCAATGCTGCATAAGGATCTTGCGTCGCAATTGTATTATAACCACTGAATGTCAGAGTTTTCTCCAAAGCTCCTAAAAACTTCTCATTGGAATCAACGATCATCACTTTATGATTAAACATTTCCTTATCCTTTCCGTAACTTTTCTTCTAGAATCCTTAGTTTCTAATTCTCTTAACCCTCAGAAAGCATTATAGAAACAAAAAAAATAAATTCAATTGTACCTAGGTATAATTAGGGAACGCACTAGAAAAAACCTCGCGCTAATAAAAGATTGCGGGGAGTACTACCTTCTGCAGCAAAAACGGCTATTGACCAATAACGATCAATAGCCGTTAAACTTTCTTGTTCTACAAAGAAAGTGCTATTTCTATAATTTAATATTACGCAATCTAAGGGCATTCCCGATTACTGAAACTGAACTGAAACTCATCGCCGCTCCAGCGATCATCGGATTCAAAAGCAACCCTAAGAATGGATAAAGTATACCCGCGGCAATCGGAACACCGAGTGCGTTATAAATAAAGGCAAAAAATAAGTTTTGACGAATATTACGCATTACTCCCCTACTAAGTCGCAACGCCTTAACAATTCCATTAAGATCTCCTTTAACTAAAGTAATTCCCGCGCTCTGAATTGCCACATCCGTTCCCGTGCCCATCGCAACGCCAACTTCCGCTTCCGCTAGCGCCGGAGCGTCATTAATGCCATCTCCGGCCATCATTACTTTCGCGCCTCCCCTCCTTAACCTCTTAATAATCTCCTGCTTATCTTTTGGCTCAAGTGCGGCGTAAACATCATTAATACCCAATTCTTTGGCGATGGCGTGCGCAGTTTTCTCATTGTCACCTGTCAGCATCACAACTTTCAAACCCATTTTCTGCAAAGCTCTAATAGCATCAGGAGTTGTTTTCTTGATCGGATCTGAAATTCCCAGTATCCCCGCCATTTGTCCATTAACAGCGACGCAAACGATTGTTTCGGCTTTCTCTTGAAGTGCGTCAGATTTCTTTTCTAAATCTTTAGACAAACTTATTCCGTGCTCTTTAATAAATTTTTGTTTTCCAAGTAAAACTGACTTGCCACCAACTTTCCCCTTAACTCCTCCACCAGTTACAGATTGAAAACTATCCGCTAAAATCAATTCATATTTTTTCTCTTTCGCATAATCAACGACACAACGCGCTAAAGGGTGCTCACTGTTTTGTTCAAGAGAAGCCGTGATGCTCAACAATGATTTATCATCCCAACCATTTACTGCAGTCACAACCGTTACCTGCGGCCGGCCGGCGGTCAATGTCCCAGTTTTATCTATAAGAACATGAGTTACTTTTTCACACTTTTCAATCGCTTCCGCGTTTTTAATTAATATTCCCGCTTGCGCGCCTTTTCCTATACCAACCATAATTGACATCGGCGTTGCCAAGCCGAGGGCACAAGGACAGGCAATAATTAAAACCGAAATAGCGCTTACCAAAGCATAAGCTAAAACCGGGGAAGGCCCAAATATAAACCAGATAATAAAAGCAATTGCTGCGCAAACAAATACTGCTGGCACAAAATAAGCGGAGATTTGATCCGCAAGTTTCTGAATCGGAGCGCGGCTGCGCTGCGCGTCAGTAACCATTTGTACAATTTGGGAAAGCAAAGTTTCAGCACCGATTTTTTCAGTACGCATCAGAAAAGTACCGGTCTGGTTAACGGTCGCTCCGATTACCCGGCTTCCTTCAATCTTGACAACCGCAAACGGTTCACCGGAAATCATGGATTCATCAATTGCGCTTTTACCTTCGATAATAATACCATCCAAAGGCACTTTCTCTCCCGGACGAACGCGCAATAAATCTCCCTTTTGGATTTGGTCAATCGCGATATCTCCTTCTTTCCCGTCACGAATGCGATGCGCAACCTTTGCGGCAAGGCCAAGTAACGCTTTAATCGCCTGTCCTGTTCTATTACGCGCTTTTGCTTCAAGTAACTGCCCCATAAGCACCAGCACCGTAATAACAGCAGCAGCTTCAAAATACAATCCAATCTCACCATGTTGTTTTAATGATGCTGGAAAAATATTCGGAAAAATAATCGCGATCGCGCTAAAACCATACGCTGCTCCCACTCCCACCGCGATTAAAGTAAACATATTAAGACTTTTATTCAAAACTGATTTCCAGGCTTTTACGAAAAAAATACTTCCTGCCCACAGCACCACCGGTGTTGCGAAAATAAACTGCAACCAACGTAAAAATTCGGAAGCAACAACTGTTTTCTGATTGAAAACCGGAACCATTTCACCAAGCGTCAAGAAAAAAACCGGAAAAGCGAGAATTAATCCGATCCAGAATTTACGCGCGAGCAGGCGCACTTCTTTATTATCTTCTTCCCCGGAAGAGACAACCTTTTGCTCAAGATCCATACCACATTTCTGACATTCTCCAGATTTATCCTGCTCGATTTCAGGGTGCATCGGACAAATATATCTCGCTTTATTGCCCAGAATAACAAATTTTTCAGTAGAAGATTGCTTTATAAATTTCTGCCGGCAATTTTCACTACAAAAATAATAGTTAAGGCCATCTTGCGTAAGCTTGACGGCCTTAGTTGCTTCAATTTCCATACCACAAATTAAATCTTTTATTCTATCTGCCATAACGATAGACCATTTATTTATCTAAAACGCTCACTTTATTTAAATCAATACTACTTTAAATTGTCTGCCGCAAAACTCCAGTTAAGCAGTTTATCAACCACCGCGTTAACATGATCCGGACGCCGATTTTGATAATCCAAATAATAAGCATGTTCCCAGACATCAATGGTCAATAACGGCTTCATGCCTTTAGTTAAAGGCGAATCCGCATTACTGGTCTTAATCACCTTAAGTTTATCTCCATCCAACACCAGCCACGCCCAGCCGCTACCAAACTGAGTAGTTGCCGCAGTCACCAGTTCTTTTTTACATGCATCCACGCTTGCGAAAGAAGCCTCAATCTTTGCTTTCAATACTGCAGGCACTTCACCACCGCCATTTGGAGTCAAACTGTTCCAGTAAAATGTATGATTCCACGCTTGCGATGCATTATTAAAGATCGCGGCCTGATCTACTTTTCCGGCGGTGACGTTAATAATTTTTTCCAAAGATAGGTTCGCCAATTCCGTTTCTGCTACCAGCTTATTCAAGTTATCAACATATGCCCTGTGATGCTTGCCATAGTGAAAACTAATTGTATTTGCGGAAATTACAGGATCTAGCGCGTTCTGGGGATAGAGCAAAACCGGCAGTAGAAACGCAGACATATTGTCCATCTTATCATTATTCATCATTACTCCTCCTTAATAATATAACACACTAAAATCTCTTTAATTGTTCCCCCTTTGCACACAGCTAACTGAAGCTATTTTGTCTAAATAAAATTCAGGCCTGATTCCCAAGCATTTGTGTCTACCTTGTTACACCACGCAACTCTGGCCTGTTTAGAAACAATTTTATTGAGTAAAAATGGAGCTCGAATATTGATTTTTACTATATTAGCGACATCTAAAGGAAAATTAGCAAAGACTCCAGCGCCTCTATTAGACAGATCTTTTAATAACATGCGTTTCTCTTGATTATCCGAAGTAAGCAAAGATACGGAGTCATTGCAAATAAATCTCGGAAATAACCGACGATATGGCATGGCACGCCCTCCTCTTAACTTCTCATTTTCATTCTAAAGGCGTTCAAAATAGAATCAATTATACCTGGGTATAATAATAGGATAAAGGGTAATACACCAAAAATTAAGAAGCAGCCGATCTGCGCGTGAATTCGGCTTCCCCTAGTTTATATTTACTATAAATATTATAATCGATCCTGGTAGAATCAATTTCTACTTCAGAAAGCAATATTTTTTCATCTTTTTTAATTGCCCTTTTAATCCTTACCCCATCAGTAAGGCAGATCGGAAAACCTTCTTTTCTCTCCTGATCCACCATATTTTCTATAAGGCCATAACAAGTAAAACCACCTGGGCCATCTAAAAGTTCTCCAACTTGCAAATCCTTTTTAGCATACGCAAAAACATTGGTCATCATCTGTCGCTTAGGTTGCATTAATACTTTCTTTTCTAATACTGCATCAAGCACCGTTTTAGTGCACTCTAAATGACATAAGTGGTAAGGTCGATAAAAAAGATAAAAAGGGCCTTTCCCCATTTTATAATAATAAAGCAATTCCTTTTGAAACTTTTCTTCGCAGTAGCCGATAACATAAACTCCCCCGCCAGGTTCAGCCCCGAGCAAATAATCAACACAAGGAATTCTGTCTGCCCAGAGTTTTTCAAGATTAAAAGAAGTAAAAACATCCGTTACCCGATGAGCCCGTGGCCCCAACATACCTTTATATTTAGCGACATATCCTTCGCTATTTGCAATCAACGCCATCTCTACATTCAACTTTGTACCGTCGGTATACGAAGCGCACATTTTATGGTTTAAGCCTCTTTTTTGCGCTTCCTCAGCAATGCTTTGCTCATTGGCGTATCTATTTAAAAATCCTTTTATGTTACCGGCCATCACAACTTGGAATCCCCAGGGCTTTATTTCCTCTATAATTCTCTTAAGTACTCCATACTGGTCACCATCACAGCTTGTATAAACAACATTATTCTTCTTGGCAATTTCGGTAAAATAAGCGCCGAACATAAGATCCGCTTCAGCATTTAACATGATCAAATGCTTACCGTTTTTGAGGACATCCGCGCAAAAAACAGCTGCATCTAAAATAGCCGAAGAGGCATCAATCACAGCATCGATATCTTTATACTCCAAGATTAACTTTATATCGCTACATATCGCTAAAGAACCACTTAGGATAGCTCTATTCATTTCCTTTAGGCTATGAACTTGCGTATATTTAAGACCATTTTCTATTAAGAATGCGCCTAAGGTATCAATATTGATATCATAGGCTGCGACGCAATCTAATAAAGAAAATTTTGCCGCTTGCCAAATCATGGCCCGACCCATAAAACCCGCTCCGATAACAGCAACTTTCGGACAAATCTTAGGCGTCATAAATTCCCCCCCATACTAATAAAACTTTCCATCTCCTGCCCAAAATCTTTATTGGCAAAGAAATATCTAAAAGCATCAACTTCACTTATCCCAGAAAAAGTTACCGCAATCTTCTCTTCAGGATATTTTTTGATCAAACGCGCTAGGCACCTAAAATACCCCGCATTCCTTAAACCCATGCCTAAATGGCAACAGTTAAGCTGTAAAACTTTTGTCTTTATATTATAGAGTTTTCTTACCATGATCGATAAATCGGCTTGGTAGAGGCTAAAATCAAATTTTTCATCAAATTTAAGATTATGTTTTCGAATAAGGCTCGAATGCATTAAAAGACAACAGGAATCAAGCGTGTCAACTTCAAACGGCTTTTTAACTTTCTTGCCTTTAAGTTTTATCTTTGCTTTGTCTCCATCAAATAATTGTAAATGTTGGCCGTATTCTATATTCTCAAAAAATCTTTTTTTCCGAATCGTAAACGCACGCGCTCCCTTTAATCGCAGAATAATTCCCGTGCACTGATAAGATTTTGTCCCCACCGCTCCGTATATACAATTCCTATCTAGGCCGGATAATTTACTAGACAAATCCTCATTAACGAAAAAATCCTGATGACAAAACATCACCCAACCGTCAGGAGACAGAAAATTATCGATAAAATAATTGTACCTTGCTGGCACGACAAGATTTTCTATTGTGTTATCAAAATGTACCAGATCAAAGTTCTTATAGAAGGGATTATTCTCGATATTATGTTCATATTGAACATAATTATTTACCACGGTAACTACCTGGATAACGTTCATAGAAGACGAGCTAACTCCACACCATCAGGAATTTAAAAAAAATGCTACGTTCAAAATAAGCGCGAAACTTACCCAGGCGATATAAGGAATAAGTAACGCGGCAGCGAGCTTGGAGAGGGCAAAGAAGCTTTTTATCGTCCAAATTATTGCCAGCCATAAAAGCACTATTACTACTAAGCCGCCCTGTATCGATCGACCGCCAAAAAAAACAATTGGCCAGAGAATATTTAATCCTAATTGTAAAAGAAATATACTCAAAGCGCGCTTTACGCCAAAAGTATGTATCCCTTTACGCCAAACAAAAAAGACAGCGATACCCATCAGAGTAAATAAACTTGTCCACGCTGGCGCAAAAATCCAGTTTGGCGGAGTAAAGGTAGGCTTATTGATAAACGCATACCACGTAGGAATTGAGCGGGTCGTAAAAAAAGATCCTATAATACCTGCACATTGACAAATTAATATACTTATAACCAGCTTTAACATAAAAATTAGGGTCCACTTCTATGAGCCGAAAGAAAACCTCTCTATATTTACAAGGGTAATTATATATGTAATATCTCGACATATCAAGAATATTCCGGGTTTAGACCAGATAAAGAAATCTTTAAATAACACCAAGCGATTCCACTATAAGATTTCCACATGCCTGTTAGAGCTTAATCAATATTTCAATGCCCTCAATCACTATAATAAAATTTATTATCCTATCAAACTGTTCTTAAACCATTGTTCAATTTGTTGTTTAATATTATCTCTAACTTCTCGAGTTTTCTCCAACTTCTCATTCGATGTCCCCCGAAAGCTTGATGGATCATCAAAACTCCAATGCATTCTTTTAGTAACTGCTGTTCCTGGAAAAACGGGACATTTTTCTGCCTGAGATTCATCGCACACAGTTACAACATAATCATATTGCTTACCTTGTTTATAAAAATCGAAGACGCTCTTAGTCTTATTCTGTGAAATATCTATACCTAACTCTTTCATAACTTCGACAACTATCGAATTTAGCTTGCCCGGTTCAAGGCCAGCGCTTTCTACCTCAAACCTATCTCCGGCCATCTGTTTTAAGAATGCTTCCGCCATTTGCGAACGCGCCGAGTTATGCACACAAACAAACAAGACTTTTTTCTTATCCATATATAAACTCCTAACGTTATTTTAGCTTTTCAGGATGATGTTTAACAACTTCTGCTTGAACCATATAAATTACATCTTCAGCGATATTAGTAGTATGATCACAAATCCGCTCTAAAAAACGTGCGATCAATAATAATTGCACCGCTCTTGGAGCAGTAGTGCTGTCCTTAACCATATAATCTTCAATCAACTCTTTTTGAATTACATTGCGCAGTTGGTCAGCTCCAGAATCAGATGCTAAAACTTTTTTCGCTAATACAATATCCCCCTTAATAAATGCATCGATAGACATCTTAATCATATTTTGTGCAATTTCCGCCAATTTAGGAATATCAATCAATGGCTTTAAAAGAGGTTTATCAACTATTTCTAACGTACGCTGCCCGATATCTACCGCAATATCCGCTATTCTTTCCAATTCCGCATTGATTTTCATGCCAGTGGTAATAAAACGTAAATCACCAGCCATCGGTTGATGCCGAGCAATTAAATCTAAACACTTTTCATCAACAATTAATTCCAATTCATCGATCGACCGATCATTATTAATAACATCTTGTGCCATATTTTTATCACGGTTTTTAAGTGCTTCAATAGACCGATAGATAGCTTCTTCGGCAAATACTCCCATTTTTAGTATATCATTATTCAAATCTCTTAATTCTTCATCAAAATGTTTACCCATAAATCCTCCTTTAATTATCCGAACCTTCCAGTAATATAAGCCTCTGTTTTAGAATCTCTGGGCTTGGTAAAAATATCTTGCGTCTTGCCAAATTCAATAAGCTCGCCCAGTAAAAAAAATGCCGTAGAATCTGAGACCCGGGCTGCCTGTTGCATATTATGCGTGACAATAACAATCGTATAATCTTTTTTCAACTCTAAAATCAACTCTTCTATTTTTCCGGTCGAGATTGGGTCTAGGCTAGCACAAGGTTCATCAAATAAAATAACTTCAGGCTTAACTGCGAGACAACGCGCAATGCAAAGCCTTTGTTGCTGCCCACCGGATAATTTTAAAGCGCTCTCCTTAAGCCTATCTTTTACTTCCTCCCAAAGCGCCGCTTTCTTAATTGACTCAATCACCCGCTCCTCAATAAATTGTTTATCCTTTTCTCCATTAACCTCCAAACCATAACTAATATTCTCAAAAATACTCTTCGGAAACGGATTGGGTTTCTGAAAAACCATCCCGACCCTTCTTCTAATATCAACAGCATCCACTAACGGACTATTGATTTCCAAATCATCAAGGAAAATTTTCCCGCTAAAGCTAGTATGTAAAACCAGTTCATTCATCCGGTTAAACAATCGGATAAAAGTTGATTTACCACACCCGGATGGGCCAATCATCGCCGTAACCTTATTAGCATAAACATCTAGGTTAACATTTTTTAAGGCATGGTTTTTCCCGTAAAAAAAATCCACATTCTTGGCCTGCATCTTTATCGCATTATCCATGTAAACTCCTCTGTCTTTGACGTAAAAATATCGCAAATCCTGAAATAAATAAAACGAGAAACAAAAGCACTAAACTACATCCATAGGCAATCGCTCTTTGTTTATCCGGATGCGCGCCTTCAGTCATCAGCGCATAAATATGATACGGCAAAGCCATCACCTCAGAAAATATGGATTTAGGATAACCGCGGGTATAAAAAGCGGCAGCGGTAAATAAAATCGGTGCAGTCTCTCCGGCTACCCTACCGATACTTAAAATCACACCCGTAAGAATCCCGGGCAAAGCTGTGGGCAAAACAATCTTCTTAATCGTTTCCCATTTTGTTGCCCCCAAAGATAACGAAGCTTCCCTAATTGACTGCGGAACAGCAATAAGCGCCTCTTGTGCTGATGAAATAATCATCGGGAGCGCTAAAATCCCTAAAGTAAGGCTGCCGGAAAAAATTGAAACTCCAAAACCAAAAAATTTAACAAACACGGCCAAACCAAACAAACCGAAAACCACTGAAGGCACGCCAGCCAGATTATTTATACTAATTCTAATAATATTTACCACAACACTCTTAGGTGAATATTCACAAAGATATACCGCACTAGCTAGTCCAAGCGGCAAGGCCACGATAATCGCTCCGAAAGTAATATAAAGCGTGCCGACAATTACCGGAGCAATTCCGCCTGCAGTCATCGCCGAACGCGGCACCTGAGTAAGAAAATTCCAGTTCAACACGCCAATTCCACGCACCGCAATAAAATATATAATTGCGCCCAGAGCCAAAAGTGTAACAACCATGCAAAGAAATAAACCAAGGAATCCTAGATTTTGAGAAAAATCTTTTTTCATCCGCTTAACCCCAGTTTTATCCTAAAACGCCGGCTAATTATCTCGGCAATAATATTAAATAAAAACGTAATTACAAATAATATTAACGCGATAGCAAAAAGCGCATGATAATGACTGCCCCCCATAGGCGCCTCTCCCATTTCCGCAGCAATCGCTGCGGTCATCGGCCGCACCGGCTCTAAAAAAGTATGCGGTATAACCGCCGCGCCTCCGGCAACCATTAATACGGTCATCGTCTCGCCGATTGCCCGGCTCATTCCCAAAATTATGGCCGTCGATATTCCTGAACCTGCTGCCGGAATCACAACTTGAGTTAAAGTTTGCCAGCGAGTTGCACCGACTGCAAAAGATGCCTCGCGAAAAGTATTCGGCACATAATTTAACGCATCCTCTGCAAGGCTACATACCATAGGAGTAGCCATAACTCCCAAAATAATACTGGCATTTAAAGCCGTTAACCCGGTGGGCAAATGAAATATCTTTTGTAAAAATGGAGTCAGTACAACCATGCCAAAAAAACCAAAAACTACCGAAGGAATGCTTGCTAATAATTCAATGATCGGCTTAAGAATAGCCTTTTGCCATGGCCCAGCTAATTCATTTAAATAAAGCGCGCTGCCTATTCCTAAAGGCACACAAACAAACACCGCACCTAGAGTAACCCAAACCGAAGCTAAAATTAAAGGTAAAATTCCAAACTCTGCTGGATTATAAGTAGGATACCAAAAGCGGCCAAAGACAAATTTAGTAAAACTTACTTTTTGAAATATGGGCAAGCCTTCTTTAATCAACACCAAAACAATACCAACCAGGAAAAAAAGTGAGGCAAAAGCCAGAATCGTAAAAATCCATTTATATAATTTTTCTTTAAAACGCAATCTTTTCATAATTGAAGTGACGGCCCGCCACTAATATTTTGGCGGGCCATCTTAGAGTTACCAAGTGAACGCTTTATTTTTTCTCCTTTAACCCTACAAATCCTTCTTCCTCTACCAGTTTCTGCCCTTCATCGCTTAAAATAAAATCGATATATTCCTTAACTAACCCTTTCGGTTTTCCATTAGTGTACATAAAAAGTGGACGAGTAACCGGATATTTTCCAGCAAGAACGGTATCCCTGGAAGGTAAGACTCCATCTATTTCAATTGCTTTCACTGACGAGGAAAGAAAACCTAACCCCACATAACCTACCGCTCCCGGCGTACCGGCAACAGTAGTGGCAATTGCCTGGTTAGATGCCTGCATTAAAGCATCGGAACGGGTTTTCTTACCATCCAGTACTAATGTAAGAAAAGCTTCAAATGTACCGCTTGAGGTGTCTCGCGAAATTACAACGATCTTCTCATCCGGCCCGCCTAATTGTGACCAATTAGATATACTGCCCGTATAAATATCTTTGATCTGTTTTTTGCTTAACTTACTAATATTATTTGCCGGATTAACAATCACGGCCAAACCATCCCAAGCAACTATATTCGCCGTAGCATCAACTCCGTTAGTTACTGCTTTATCAAGCTCCGTATCTTTAATCGGACGCGAAGAACTGGCAATATCACAGTTTTTATCCAACAACGATGCAATCCCTACGCCTGAACCACCCCCACGCACAGAGATGTTGGCGCCAGAATTTTTATCCATATACACTTCTGCTGTTTTTTGGGCAATCGGAAGCACAGTTGTCGAGCCTTCCACCACAATCTTTTCGGCGTAACAGGGAATAATCAGGCCTAAACCCAAAATCCCTATTAACGCTAACATCCTTAAACTTTTCATTTTAGTTTTCCTCCTTAATTATTGATTATTATCAAAACTTCATATTCCAATCCGCCTAGACAACCGTTGCGGGAGCTTTCCTACCAAAAGACTGATCGATATTTTCATAACGGAACCCTGCAAGTTGAAGCCAAGTATTCTTTCCTAAGCCATATTGAAAAGAAACTTTATGGCCTCTAATGCCTGTATGTCCGGTATAGCGATCAGAATCAGGAAGAATATCAATAACTGAATCTCTAGCGAGCATACTGTATACATATTGCGCCTGCCATTTACCCCAGTCATCGATTTTCTCATTTCCAAATCCAAAACCTGTTGCAAATCCCTTATTTTTATTAGGAGCATCAAGATTTTGATAATACTCTCCAAAAAATGATAATTTTTCGATATCCAACAGGCCTAATCCAGTAATATTAGCAAGAGCCTTGAATGGATTCTTAATCCCAAATTCAACGGCAGGGGTTATTTCTCTAAAACTGTATTTATTTAAACCTGTATTGCTATAAGCACCCGTCATAACCATTTTGGTGTTACTACCTGTGCTACCATCTATCGCTCTTCCTTTAACATTTGAAAAATCATAATAAGATAGCGCGCCTTTTAGAGAAAGAGTATCTGTAAGCGCATAATCTGCTCCACCCTGAAGAGCATAAGCCATAGCATTATGAGTGGATGGCTCGGTTTCAGAAAGAACAAAAAGCATTGTATCTAAGAATAGATTCGCTTTACCAAATTGCTTACTCAACTGTAAAACTCCTCCTTCCGGAGTAATGTCATTGTCGATCATGACATCCGTTGGCCTCCAAGGCAGGTATTTCATCTTACCGGCCATTAATGTAGCCCAAGGAACCGGATTATATTTAGCATATGCATAATCTAAAACTACTGGCTTCTTTGCAAACCCACTTCCAAGACTCTGATTATTTGAACGCGCAGCATCGTAGCTAGTTACATCTGTCGTCCCAGTTGCAATACCCGCGCTTACCATCAACTTATCATTAACCTTAGCATCCAAACCAACTCTTAATCTAATACGAGCCCTGTTTCTATCGCTAGTTACACCAGTATCGCTTGTTTTAGCATGATCAAGTTGATACCGAGTTCTGAAATCACCCTTAAGCTTAATATTTTGCACCCAAGCCGGTAATGAAGAAGACTTTCCTTGAGCGATTTCTTTCTTTACTTGTTCCTGAGTTTCCGTCTTTACTTGCTGCGCTTCTGCACCAGTCAAAATACCTTTATCCACTAATTTTTGTAACAATAAATCAATTTCTCCTGCGTATGAAACCCGAATACCCGCGCTCATTAAGCAGAAAGTTCCTAACAACACTGCGATAAACAACTTCTTCATTTCTACTCCTCCTTTTGTTGATTAGTCATGCTCGGCTTACGTTTCTTTATCAATATTACATTTTTCATGTTGATTCTAAATTAAGAAAATGTAAAAAATAGGTAAAATCTATTTTACTAACTTTACGGTATAATTCTTATTCTGCATTTGACGAATTTCATTAACGATCTCGGTCAATTTCCCCACCCTAAAAGGCTTGCTTAAATAACAATCCGCTCCTAGAATATGCGCGTATAATTTATCCTGATAACTACTTTTGGCGCTTATCACAATCACAAAGGGCTTAGGCAAACTATCTTTTTCCTTAATTTCCTTACAAATATCATAACCACTTAAACCGGGCAGCATAATATCAAGCACCACGATGTTAAAATAATCGCTCTTTAATCTTTGAGCGCCAATATTACCGTCAAAAACCTGCTCTACGGCAAATCCTTCTTTTTGCAAAGCATAGGTTATTAACTTATTAATATCCGGATCATCTTCAATCACGATGACTTTATTATTAGACATTTGTTTGCTCCTTTTTTAAATCACTTAAGCGTGCATTCGTAATAAAACTGATCAATAATTTCAAACTCCTCGATAATGATCTGTTTTATCCGGCGTTGTAAACTTAACCATAAATTATGGATTTTATTCTTCATGGCTTAAGTATAAGTTTTAAGGGTTAAATATGCTTTAAGGCGAGGTTAAATCTATGTAAAATAAAAAACGCTCCTTATTTGCATTAAGGAGCGTCTAAAAAAAACTTAACTTTTTTAATACTTACTTTTTAGTAAGGCAAGCTAAACCAGAATTTTGACCCCAAGCCTTCGGTACTTTCTACGCCGATTGATCCACCATGCAGCTCAATAATATGCTTAACGATCGAAAGCCCAAGGCCAGTGCCTCCAAGCTGACGCGAGCGCGCCTTATCTACACGGTAAAATCTTTCAAAAATACGCGCAACATCATTTTGCGGGACACCCACACCGGAATCCTCAATCACAACCTTTAGGTGTCCAGCCTGGTCTTGACAGTATATTTTAATTGATCCTTTGTTTCGATTAAATTTTATAGCATTATCGATTAGGTTGATTAATACTTGTTCAATCCTTTTACGATCACCTTTAACAACCAACTCTTGAGGCAGTTGATTTATTACTTCGACACTTTTATCTTTAATCTGTGCGCTAAATACTATAAGAACTTCTTTAACCAAGCTGCTGAAATTAAAATCGCTTTTTTCAATTATCATCCCCTTAGATTCAAGGTGCGACAAAGATAAAAGGTCATTGACCAAGTTCTCTAGTCTCTGCGCATGCTCTTGGATAATTTTTAAAAAATTACGATTATTTTCTTTGTCCTCCAAAGCGCCTTCCAAAAGCGTTTCCACAAACCCTTTGATTGATGTCAACGGAGTCTTTAACTCATGCGAAACATTAGCCACAAAATCCCGGCGCATTGTTTCAAGGCGCCGAATTTCGGTAATATCATGAACCACCGCCAAACAGCCGCTTACCACAAGGCCATCAAAAATCGGATTAACATTAATTTCAAAGATACCTTGTAACGGATAAACCAGAGTTATTTCCTTAGAAACCGGCTTGCCGGTCTTAGTTACCGCGCTAATTATTGCGGCAATATCATTATTGTGAATCGCTTCTAGAAAAAATTTTCCTTTTGTCTCCTGCTTTGAGATAGCAAATATTTTTTCTACCGCCTGATTGACGGATATAATACAACCCTGCTCATCCGTAACAATCACTCCTTCAATCATGCTGTTAAAAATCGCCCCCAACTGTTGGCCCTGAAGATTAACAGCTTTAACCTTATCCTCAATGTCTTCGGCCATTTTATTTAAAGTAGCGGCGAGCTCTCCGATCTCATCACCAGAATTATGATGAATTTTATGGCTAAAATCACCGCTAGAAAATTTACGCGAAACATTAATAATCTTATTGATCGGCCGAATGATCCCTGAGGTCATCAGTATACCTAAAATTATTGCCAATGCTAAAGCAATCAAAATACTATAAATTATCGCATTTCTAATTCCAGCTAACATCCGTTCCACATTAGTTAACGACAAAGCTAACCTGATCACACCGGTTATACCTGCAGCAGAATTAATTGGAACAGCGATATAAAGCATTTTCATCTTGAGCGTGGATGAATACCGAATCTCCTCCCCGATTAAGCCAGATAAAGCCAATTTTACTTCCGGCCGGGAAGCGTGATTTTCCATTTCAGGGATTTCTTTAAGTAATTTCTGGGAGTCAGCTAAAACCTGGCCTTTGCGATCAATAATAGTAATGCGGGATTTGATTTTGGAACTCAAATTCTTGACTAGTGATTCTAATGCAGATATCTGGCCGGTAGTAATCGGTATGACTGAAATTTGATTTTCAATCAACT
>CAIVOB010000080.1 GCA_903907475.1 Candidatus Omnitrophota bacterium | reverse complement strand
CTTCTAATTTCACATATTTACCTTTCATCCCGGTAAAATTTTCCGCGACAAAAAATGGCTGAGAAAAAAATCTTTGTACTTTGCGCGCCCGTTGCACCGTCAATTTATCTTCATCAGATAATTCATCAATCCCCAGAATTGAAATAATATCCCTTAAATCCTTATAACGTTGTAAAACTTTTTGTACCGCTAATGCCGTATCATAATGCTCCTGGCCTAAAAGCCGCGGATCCATAATCCGCGAATTAGAATCCAAAGGATCAACTGCCGGATAAATTCCTAATTCCGAAATTTGGCGGGACAAAACTATTTTTGCGTCAAGATGCGAAAATACCGCCGCCGGAGCCGGATCCGTTAAATCATCCGCCGGAACATAAACTGCCTGGATCGAAGTAATTGAGCCATCACGAGTAGAAGCAATCCTTTCCTCAAGTTGCGCCACCTCGGTAGAAAGGTTGGGCTGATACCCCACCGCCGAAGGCATTCTGCCTAAAAGCGTTGAAACTTCTGAACCGGCCTGAATGTAACGATAAACATTATCAATAAATAAAAGCACATCTTTGCGCTCCTGATCGCGAAAATATTCTGCCATCGTCAAAGCCGACAAACCAATCCGTAAACGTGCTCCCGGCGGTTCATTCATCTGGCCAAAAACTAAAGCACTATTTTTTACTACCCCTGAAGCATTTAACTCTAACCATAACTCATTACCTTCCCGAGTGCGTTCACCAATTCCGGCAAAAACCGAAACTCCGCCATGTTCCGTGGCAATGGTGCGAATTAACTCCATCACAATTACGGTTTTCCCAACACCCGCTCCGCCAAACAAACCTACTTTACCACCTTTCGGAATCGGCGCCAATAAATCAATCACTTTTAAACCCGTTTCTAAAATATTCTCAATCGGTAGTTGTTCCTCAAAATTAGGAGAACTACGATGAATCGGATTTCTTATTTCCGGATGTTCCAGCGGCCCTTTACCATCAATCGGTTCACCTAAAAGATTAAAAATCCTACCTAGGGTCTGCTGACCAATAGGCACGGTGATCGGTCCACCGGTATCACTAGCCTTCATTCCTCTAACCAAGCCATCAGTAGAACCTAAAGCAATACAACGCACAGTATTGTTTCCAATATCTTGCGCAACTTCTAAGGTAAGGTTAATTCCTTGTTGTTCAATTTTAATTGCATTTAAAAGCTGCGGCCCCTGATTTTCAGGAAACTTAATATCAACACTTGGTCCAATAATTTGAATAATTTGTCCATCTGCCATAGTTATATCTCCTAACTTCCTCTTAACGCCTCAACTGATGAAGTAATCTCTAAAATATCCTGAGTGATTCCCGCCTGTCGCACCTTATTCCTTAAAAGCACTAACAACTCTAAAAGTTCCTTAGCGTTATCGGTTGCGGTCTTCATGGAAACGGTGCGCGCTGCATGCTCTGAAGTAAATGCTTCTAAAAAAACTAACCGAGTTTTAATTTTTAAATATTGTGGAATAATATCAGTCAAAATACTTTTTAAATCCGGTTCCGTAAAATATTCTCTTCTCTTTATCACTTTAGGCTTAATACTTAAAAGCGGTTCAATTACCGCCCTTTGTATAATCGCGTTCTCAAAATAAGTATAAGCAATATAAACCGCGCTCACTTTACCAGTTAAAAATAACTCACTAAACTCCGCCACCACTTTATCGCAAAACCCCACGGTAAGCTTAGCATTCAAACCGATATAGGCATTAGCGATCTTTAAAGTTTTAGAGCGAAAGTAGCTTAGGCCTTTTTGGCCGACCAAAATTAATTTTACCTTACGAGATTTATTTTCTCTTAAAAAATCTTCAACTTTACGAATAATATTTTGATTATACATTCCACACAATCCACTATCTGAAGTTAAAACATAAAGCAAAATATCAGCAGCAGCTGATTTTTCTTTAAAATATTCCCTTAAATAATCCGGATTTAACCCCGCCAAATGGTGCATTAAATTTTCCAGCCTTAAAGCATAAGGCCGCAAAGCCAGCAATTCGTCCTCAATCCGGTGAAGCTTCACCACCGAGATCATTTGCATTGCTCCGGTTACTTTTTTTGTATTTTCCACGCTGCGAATACGATTTTTTATCTGCTTTAGCGATTGAGCCATAGTCTTTAATTAAGCACTAAATTTTGCTTTTTTAAAATCGACAATTATGTTATCCAACTTACTTTTTAAATCAGGATTTAAATCATTTTGTAATTCAATCTCCGCTAAAATTTCCGGATGTTTTTGATCTAAAAATTTATCAAATTCACTTTCAAATTTTCTTACTTCCGCCACTGGCAAATCATCCAAATAACCGTTTGTTCCGGCATAAATAATAACGATCTGACGAGCAACTGAAAGTGGCGCATACTGCATCTGTTTTAGCACTTCGACCATTCTCTCTCCGCGGGTCAATTGTGCGCGCGTAGTTTTATCTAAATCCGTTCCAAACTGTGTAAAAGTCACTAGCTCTCGGTACTGTGCTAAATCCAGCCTTAATTTAGAGGCTACCTGACGCATAATTTTGCTTTGCGCTTTACCACCAACCCGCGAAACTGATAATCCCACATTTACTGCCGGCCTCACCCCAGCGTAAAATAAATCACTCTCTAAATAAATCTGGCCATCAGTAATTGAAATAACATTAGTGGGAATATAACTTGAGATATCCCCGGCTTGAGTTTCCACAATCGGTATAGCAGTAATTGAACCGGCACCTAAAACATCATTTAATTTAGCTGAACGCTCTAAAAGCCGGGAATGCAAATAAAAGATATCTCCCGGATAAGCCTCTCTTCCCGGCGGACGACGAAGCAATAAGGATAACTGTCGATAAGCCTGGGCATGTTTAGATAAATCATCATAAATTACTAAAACATGCTTCCCGCGGTACATAAATTCTTCCGCCATCGCGCATGCCGCATAAGGAGCAAGATACTGCAAAGAAGCCGAAGCCCGGCTAGAGGCGCTGACAATCGTGGTATACTCCATCGCTCCATTCTTTTTCAATACTTCATTGACCGCGACGACGCTTGATAATTTCTGGCCGATAGCACAATAAATGCAATAAACATCTTTTCCTTTTTGATTAATAATCGCATCAATCGCAATCGCGGTTTTTCCGGTTTGCCGATCACCAATAATTAATTCTCGCTGGCCACGGCCAATCGGAGTCATCGCATCAATCGCTTTAATTCCAGTTTGCAAAGGTTCATTTACCGGCTGTCTTTGGACAACATTCGGAGCACTGGACTCAATCGGCCTAAATTTATCCGTATTAATTGCTCCTTTACCGTCAATAGGCTTACCTAAACCGTTAACAACTCTCCCCACCAGAGCCTCGCCCACCGGAACCTGCACAATTTTACCGGTACGCTTGACAATATCGCCTTCGCGAATATTTTTATCTGGATTATCCGTACCAAAAATTACCACTCCCACGCTATCTTCCTCGAGATTTAAAACCATCCCCATAATATTATCGGAAAATTCCACCAGTTCCCCCATCATCACATCATCTAACCCATAAACCCGCGCGATCGTATCGCCGACCTGAATCACCGTGCCGATAGATTCCGTACGCAAACGAGTTTTATATTTCTCTAACTCTTTCTCAATTATCGATGTTACTTCTTCCGGTTTTAAAACCATTTTATTCCTTCCTTAACAAAAATTAGTCCATCCGCACAGTCGTAAGTTTCTCTTTTAATTCTTCCAGCCGCTTGCGCACCGAGCCATCAATAATCGTGTTACCAACCGTCACCTGTACTCCGCCTAATAATGAACCATCTAAATCAATATAAAATCTCAACTTTTTTTGCAGTTTCTTTTCTAAAGCCACCTCAATTTTAGCAATTAAATCTAATTCTAACGGAAAAGCCGTTTTTAATAAGACATCCACCTGGCCCTGATGGCTATATTTAAGGCGCAAATACTCACCGACTTCTAAAAAAATGTTAAAACGTTTTTTTTCTAGAAGTAATTTTAAAAAATAACGAATTTCATTGGAAAGGCCGTCACGCAACACGCCATCAATAATGGAGCATTTTTCAGCGTAAGCGATCTCCGGATTACTTAATATTTGCCCAAAACCGGGATTATCACGAATGATATTTTTAGCGATGGATAAATCCGCCAAACCTTTAGCCTCTCCGCAATTATTACGAGCAAAACTTAAAAAAGCTTCCGCGTATCTAGCAACAACCACCTGATCTTTAATCATTCTATCTCTTCTAACTCCTGAATAAACTTCTCCACAATTTTACGGTCACTATTCTCATCCAGTTTTTCCTGAATCACATTACGCGCCGCCCCTAAAGCAATATCTACAATTTTATCTTTCAATTGTTCGCGAACTTTAGAAACCTCATATTTTACTTGATTGCGCGCGTCAGTAATAATATCCTGCGCCTGGGCATAAGCTTCCTTACGCATTTGCGTATTAATAATTTTCGCCTCAGCAATCGCCTGATCGATCTTTCCTTGCGCCTGATCGGCAATCGCTACCAGTTGAAATTCATGTTCGTTTTTCAGTTTGGCAATCTCAAGTTTAGTTGCTTCTATTTCCCCAAGCTGAGAACGAATTTTTTCCTTACGCTCATCAAGTAAATTAAGAATTTTTTTCCAAGTAAAATGCTTAAGTAAAAAAAGCAAAAGAAAAAAACTTAAAATCTGAGCAAAAATTTCACTGGCACTAAGTATCTTTAAAAATTCCATACTCCCCTCAACTTTTTAAACCTATTTCGTCGCGTACATAAAAGCAAATACTAAAATATAAATTGTAATTGCTTCAATAAATGCGCAACCAATAATCATATTCATCATAATTTTATTCGTTGCCTCAGGCTGTCTACTAATTCCGCTTAAAGCCGCTGCCACTGCCATGCCTAAACCAATCGCTGAACCACAAGCTGCAAGCCCTAAACCCAGTGCCACTCCCAAATTCATAAATGATTTCGTATCCATATTGCATTACCCCCTTTTTTTAATGAGCACTTGACTTATGAAACGCAAGTGAATATAAGTCAATGTGCGAATTAATCCCGAACTTTTCTATGCCGCTTCTTCTTCGTAATCTAAAACTAAAGCAAAATAAATCGTGGTTAATAAACAAAAAACTACCGCCTGGACTACCGCCGTTAATAAAGCCATGCCCATATTAAAAAATAACAACGGAAATCCTTTAATCCCAAAGCTTGAAAGCAGTGACAACAAGATTTCATCACCCCAAATATTACCCCGCAAACGTAAAGATAAGCTTATTGGACGAATCAGTTCCGTAATAATATGTAAAAATAACATAAACACCGGCATAA
This sequence comes from Candidatus Omnitrophota bacterium, assembly GCA_903907475.1. Classification (GTDB taxonomy): domain Bacteria; phylum Omnitrophota; class Gorgyraeia; order Gygaellales; family Profunditerraquicolaceae; genus UBA6249. Next base: position 7,310 of record CAIVOB010000080.1, on the reverse strand, counting down.
TCACCGTGAAAGCAAAAACCCCCCGCGGTTTGCCTGCCAAGTGATCCAGGTATCCCAAGAATCCCAACTCCTTAATTGCAGTATATTGCACGTAAAAAAATACACAAAGCGCCAACGCTAAAGTGGTTGACCAACTAGCCGTAGCAGCCTTCATATAAGGTACTAACCCCAAAAGGTTCATAAAAAGAATGTACACAAAAAGCGTTCCGATAAAAGGAGTATATTTTCTGCCCTTAGGCCCCATAATGCCACAAACAAAATCATCTAAACCTTCAACAATCAACTCCAAGGCTACCTGTAACCGGCTGCGAGGAATTAAATTTCTTTTTCGACAGCCCAAAAAAGCTAAAATTCCTAAAATAAAAACAACCACCAAAGAAAAAATTACATTTTCCCAGTGATAAATAAATTTAAAGAAAACATTTCCCGGTGATTTTTCGGCTAAAATCGCTAAAATATTTGGTAATTCGGCTATTCCGTTATCCATGCTCATTTTTAATTGCTTTCGCGACAGCTTTAAGGATCTTTAACAACTCCATTACTGCCACCAAAAAACCAACACCAATGCCAATAAATACTACGTAAGTTGGAAAATTAAATTTTTTTTCTAAAAAATCTCCCACCCAAAAACCCGCCAACGGGCCAGCCGCTAAAATAAAAGGAATAAAGGTAATAAAACCCACGATTTTTATCCCCTGATATAAATTTTCTTTACGCATGAGAGTGTCCTAGATCCTGCTGCGCCCAAAAAAAATTGACGTCTTTTATCCATTCAAGGATTTAAGACGTCTCTGTCATTACGATAACTACTCTCCCCTCCCAAGCATGATTACTTTATCACAATTGCCATGCTTGTCAAGTTAATTAGGGACAGACACTATTTATTTATATAGTTGTACCTTAAAAATAAATAGTGTCTGTCCCTAATTATTCAGTTTTGGTGGCAATATTTAAATTTTTTATCCCTAATTCATTAAAAATATCTAACAAGCCGACAATATCCTTGAATCTCACCATGCGATCAGAAAATAAAATCACCTCTAAATCCGGATGCACTTGATGTAATCGGCCAACATCCGCTTTAAGCATTTTTTTAGAAGCAAGTTTATCATCTAAATAAATTAAGCCTTCGTTAGTAATCATGACGCTAATCTGTCGGGCTACTTCTAAGGGTTTTCCGGTGCTGGAACTGGGAAGATTCACTTGAATATTAGACTGCAGAATAAGCGGAGTAGTAATCATAAAAATGATTAAGAGCACTAAGATCACATCTGTAAATGGAGTAATATTAATTTCCGCGATGAGCTTCTGTCTTTTAACCGGAGATCTCATTTTTTTAAACCACTAATCAAATCCATAGTTTCTGAGGCCGCCAACTCCATGTCCTTAACAAAATCATCGATTTTTTTCATAAAATAGTTATAGGCTATTACTGCCGGAACCGCCACACACAGCCCTGCCGCAGTACAAGCTAAAGCCTCCGAAATCCCGCTAATCACAACACTAATTCCCCCGGAGCCACTGGCAGCAATATCATGAAAAGCACGAATTATTCCTAAAACTGTTCCAAATAATCCCACGTAAACCGCAACACTACCAATAGTGCCAATTATAGAAGTAAAACGCTCTAAAGCAGTAGTCTCCACAATAATCTGCCGCTCCATATTATTGGAAATCTCTTTTTCACTATAATGAGAAAAACTTAACCCTGCATAAACTACTTGAACAAAAGGCGCGTTTGTTTCTTGGCAAATTTTAGTTAACGAATTTAAATTTTCCTTCTTTAATTCTTTGCGGATCTTTAACATAAAATCTTTTCTTTTGATTTTAGATTTAGAACGATAAGTAATGATTCTCTCTAGAATAATTGCAATCGACACGATTGACGCGCCAAGTAGAACAACCATCGTGAATCCGCCGACTTTAATCAATTGCCAGATATTCATTAACATTCTCCCCTGTTTAATTTATTTAAGGTGCCTACTTTATGAACAACATCTCCCGGTATTTCGGTAAATCCCAAGCATCGTCGGAAACTACCCCTTCAAGTTCATCCGCATGTTTACGAATATGTTCCATTAAGGGTTTTAATTCCTGAAAATAAAGCTGCGCGCGTTTTTCGTTGCTCAAAGTTTTAGCTTTGCTAAGTAATTCTACCATACTTTCAGCGTTATGGCGCACATAATAAATTTTCGAGACCACCTCACTTAAATGCTTTTTCTTATCTTGCAATGCCGCCGCATTAATCTTTAAGCCGGCGCTCTTTTTTAATCGCACTAATTCATCCAAAGTCCCCGCGAGTAACTTTTCATACTTATATCCGGCAGGAACGACCGAAGCATTAACCATTTCATTTAAAGTCTGCGCTTCAATCTCCAAAAGTAGATTATACGTATGCACCCAGATATGATATCGGGCAATGAGCTCTTCTTTGGAAAAAACTTTATACTTTTCAAACAAAGAAATATTCTCTTTTTTCGTTAGGGCTTCTAGGGCTTCGTAAGTAGAAGCGACGTTCGGCAGGCCTCTTTTCTTAGCTTCCTTAAGCCACTCGGGGGCATAATTATTGCCTTCAAAACGAATGTCTTTGGTATCTTTGGCAATCGCGCTAATAACTTTTAAAACCGCGGAATTAAAATCTTTTCCCGTGGCAGTTGTTTTTTTAATTTCTTCCGCGACATAATCTAAGCTCTCGGCAATAATGGTATTAACAATTGTAATCGGAGTAGAGATATTCTGCGAGGAACCTACGGCGCGGAACTCAAACTTAGCGCCCGTAAAAGCAAAAGGCGAAGTGCGATTCCTGTCGGTAGAATCTTTATTAAATTTCGGTAAACGGGCAATCCCTAAATCAACAATATCTTGTTTGGAGACTTTCGCTTTAACTCCCTTCTCTAAAGTATCTAGGAGGTCCGTTAACTGCTCCCCTAAAAAGACACTCATAATCGCCGGTGGTGCTTCATTGGCTCCCAGGCGATGTTCATTACCGGCTAAGGCGACTGCCGCACGCAAGAGATCTCCATGCAGATAGACCGCTCTTAAGACTGCCACAAGGACCGCTAAGAATTGCAGGTTATCTTCCGGAGTTTGGCCGGGGTTAAGCAGGTTATTACCCTGATCATCGGCTAAAGACCAGTTCAGATGTTTACCACTGCCGTTAATTCCGGCAAAAGGTTTTTCATGCAACAAACAGACCATCTCATGCTTTAAGGCGATCTTTTTCATAAGCTCCATAAGCAGCTGGTTATGGTCGGCGGCGATGTTAGACTCCTCAAAGATCGGAGCGAATTCATATTGATGCGGAGCAACTTCGTTATGCCGCGTCATAACCGGAATACCTAATTTATAAGCTTCCTGGGCGACTTCAAACATAAAGTTTACTACCCGCTCTTTAATCGTGCCAAAATACTGATCTTCTAACTGCTGGCCTTTCGGGCTGGGAGCGCCGATTAGAGTTCTCCCGGTCATGATTAAATCCTGGCGCAGGTTATAGTAATTCTTATCAATTAAGAAATACTCCTGCTCCGCGCCGCAGGTTGAGATGACTTTTTTAGTATTTTTATGGCCGAATAATTTTAATAACGCCACCGCGGATTTATTTAAAGCTTCATCGGAACGCAGGAGCGGAAGCTTTTTATCCAAAGCTTCTCCGTGGTAGGAGATAAAGATCGTGGGGATACATAAGGTTTTACCCAGAGCGCTTTCAATGATAAAAGCGGGGCTGGAAGGATCCCAGGCGGTGTAACCACGGGCTTCAAAAGTAGCGCGAATTCCTCCGGAAGGAAAACTGGAAGCATCCGGTTCTCCTTGGATGAGCTTATTACCGGAGAACTTTTCAATCACCTTACCCGGTTCGACAAACGAGATAAAGCTGTCGTGTTTTTCGGCGGTTAAACCGGTCATCGGCTGGAACCAATGCGTATAGTAAGAGGCACCTTTGGCAAGCGCCCAGTCCTTCATGGCATTAGCAATCTCATTGGCCTGCTCCAGGGTAATAGTTTTTCCGTCTAAGATCCAAGCTTGAAAAGCGGCGAAAGTAGCCTTAGAAATATGCTCACTCATGGTTTCGGAGCTAAAAATATTTTCCCCGAAATAAGTAGACACCTTACGCGGTAAATCCACCTTCTCCAGCTTAATGCTTTTAATTTTAAACAACGCTTTTTGCCTGACGCTCATCTCTTCCTCCTTTAAACTAAAAAAAACTTTATCCGATTGCTGATGTCCCACGCTCTTCCGTGCGAATCCTTATACACTCCTTCAAATCTAAAACAAAAATCTTTCCGTCACCGGTCTCTCCGGTTTTCGCGCCGCTAATAATCGCTTTAATTGTCGGCTCCGCAAAATTATCATTTACGGCAATTTCTAACCTAATTTTCCGCAATAAATTTCCGGTTTCCTTTGCCCCGCGATAAATTTCCGTGACCCCTTTTTGACGGCCATGGCCCAAAACTTCGCTCACCGTAATTAAATTTACCGCTACCGCATATAACTGTTCCTTAACCGCCTCCAACCTATCCGGTTGAATAATCGCAATAATTAATTTCATTTTCCACCTCCAGTTTATTCCAGAATTGTATACGCTCTCTCACGATGCTGCGTCAAATCCAAGCCCATAAGTTCGGATTTCTCATCTACCCTCACGCCAACCAGTAAATCAACTATTTTATAAATAATCGTCGTCATAATTCCCGTGAAAAGTATCGTCACCACTACCGCGGCTAATTGCACTAAAAACTGTTTTGGATTCCCGAAAAACAATCCATTCGCGCCTGCGGCATTTACCGCTTTAGACGCGAATAACCCGGTCGCTAAAGCCCCCCAAATACCGCCCACGCAATGCACTCCAAACGCATCGAGAGAATCATCATAGCCGAATTTAGGCTTAATCACCGTAACCGCGATAAAGCAAAACACGCTTACCAATAACCCAATAATAATTGCCGGAATGACGCTCACATATCCAGCCGCAGGAGTGATCGCTACTAAGCCCGCAACCGCTCCCGAGCATAAACCAAAGATTGTCGGCTTACCATTGTGCAACCATTCAATAAGCGCCCAGCTTAAACCCGCCGCTGCTGCTGCGGTATTAGTAACCACAAACGCATTAACTGCCAAACCATTTGCCGCTAAAGCGCTTCCGGCATTAAATCCAAACCAACCAAACCATAATAAACCGGTCCCTAAAACTACAAAAGGCATATTATGCGGAGTGGGAATATTTTTATCAAGATTGGTACGCCTACCTAAAATAATCGCCGTTATTAAAGCGGCAATCCCGGCATTAATATGCACCACCGTGCCGCCGGCAAAATCCAAAGCGCCTAAATCACGCAAAAATCCTCCAATCCCCCAGACCCAATGACAAAGCGGGGCATAAACAAATGTCGCCCAAAGCAGAGTAAAAATAAGAAACGCGGAAAATTTCATTCTTTCCGCAAAAGCCCCAATGATTAAAGCCGGAGTAATAATCGCAAACATGCATTGAAAAATCATAAATGCTTGATGCGGAATCGTCGCGGCGTAATCTGCATAGGGTTCTAAGCCCACTCCCCGTAAACCTAGCCAAGCAAAACCTCCCCAAAATCCTTTTGCCGGAGCAAAAGAAAGGCTATAACCAATCAATACCCAATGGAGGCTTAAAACACACATCACAATAAAACATTGCATCAAAACACTTAAAACATTTTTCCGCCGTACCATCCCTCCGTAAAAAAACGCTAAAGCCGGAGTCATAAGTAGCACCAAAGCTGCAGAAACTAAAACCCACGCTGTATCGCCAGAATTTATCATATTTAAACTCCTTTTATTATACCAGCAAAAAACTAAAAATTAACATCAAGTTGAAAAGTCACTGTCTTAGTTAAGTTCCGATTGTTATAAATATCGTAAGCCAGTAGCGCCGAAATATCCTTGGTAAAGCTCCAGGCAAAACCAGCATTCAAAGCCCCATAAGAAGATTGGGTTCCTTGATAATCCACGCACAACCACAACTTATCGCTAATCTCTGACATCGTACGTTCCCAAGCGATAAGTGGCCCGGCATTATCACGCGAGCCGACTTTATCTCTTAGCAATTTGCCATTACCGACGAAATAACCTCCCGAAACCCGTCCCAGATTTACCTTACCTATATTAAGCGTTTCGGCAATCCTGCCATACCAGAGATTATTATTAGTACGATTAGCCCTTGTCCCCATATCATAACAACCAACAGCAATCGCCGGCATATGATTAAAATATGCTCCTTCGGGCACTCCGAATTTAAAATGGAAATACCACGGAGTAGAATCATAGAAAGAGCCTAAACCTTTTTTATAATCCACTCCGGTTTCCGCCATAATTTTACCTAAAGGTGACCAAACTTTACCTAACAAATTATCTTCCGGCTTATCAGACAACAAGCTAAAAGTCGGCCCCCAAACCTGCAACACATAATTATGCTGATCGTTAAACCCCTTACTCCTTGTCGGCGCATAAAGATCATATCCCACGTGGATCTTCTTATAAGGCTGAATATCCGTAGAAGGTGCCCAAATTAGCGTCGAAGGAGTAGCATACAAGAAACCCGTGCTTAGTATGCTTATTAACAATACCATTAAGGTAACTTTTAATTTCTTCATTACTTACCTTTCCCGTCTCAAAAAAAGAGACGACTTCCCCTGCTTAGGTTGAAGACGTCTTTGTCTTAAAAAATAAACCCTTTTTAAAAAGCATACTTGCTTTAAAAAGGGCATCCTTGCCTAAAAAACAAAAACCCCAAAACATTTTGGGGCTTCCTCGCCTCGTGACTCAATTGTCACCATAAATATAACATATTTCTATTGCTTGTCAAGAATATTTTTTCAATCCTTTAACTAGAGATCCTGCAAATGACTGGAATAATCTTCCCGGATCATTAAAAAAAGCTTTTCCTTATCCGCTTCGCGGAACCTACTAAATTTCAAACCATAGCACTGCTTATGATTAATTTCTTGATGCCAAATAACAATAAATTCAATCTCAAAAAAGAACCTTTCATTAAAATATAATTTTGCGCTTAAGCAACCTTCGGGAATTCCTTCGGACAAAGATAAACAAAGGCCTTTCATATTCAGATCTTCCACCACGCAGGGAATATAATCAAGGCTTACTTCCCACTTTATTTTAGCCGGTGCGGAGATCTTCCAACGGGGAGTTTGCCTTTTGGCTCTCACGGGCTCTAAAGGAGGAGCGTCTTTGCGCTTGAATAAATTAAAAAAGCCCATAAAATTTACCCAACAAGCTAATTTTAGTTACCTACCAATAACATTAAGTAATTTTGTTTTCTTTTT
>CAIVOB010000079.1 GCA_903907475.1 Candidatus Omnitrophota bacterium | reverse complement strand
AGAAAACAGAAAACAGAAGACAGAAAAGCAAAAAGACTGAAAAACTAAAAAATGGAAAAAATATGAAGATTATCCGCTCCAGCAGTAAAAAATTAGAAAAAATTTATAATCGTGGTTTGGCGCGTCAGTCTCGAGTGGAAGATAAGGTGCGTAAAATTATTGATGATGTGCGTCTTTTTGGCGACGAAGCGTTATTTAAATATACGCGTAAATTTGATAAAGTAAAATTAAATAGCCGCACTTTAAAAGTGTCGCAGATTGAAATTAGCGGGGCTTACGCCAATATCAGCCCGAATTTTGTTCCGGCTTTAAAGTTGGTGATCGAAAATGTTAATCGTTTTTATCGCAAACAATTGCCTAAATCCTGGAAGATAAAAGTTCCGGATGGCTCGATGTTGGGCGAGAATTATTCGCCTTTAGAAAAAGTGGGAGTTTATATTCCCGCGGGAACCGCGCCTTTGGTTTCCACAGTTTATATGACGGTGTTACCGGCAAAGTTGGCGGGAGTAAAAAAAATTGTTTTAATCAGCCCTCCGGATAAAACCGGGCATATTAATCCGCATATTTTAGTGATTGCGGACCTGCTTAAGGTTGATGAAATTTATCGGGTCGGTGGAGCTCAAGGCGTGGCGGCTTTGGCTTATGGGACGAAAACCCTCCCGCGGGTGGATAAAATTGTCGGGCCGGGAAATGTCTATGTCAGTGAGGCCAAACGCCAGGTTTTTGGTTTAGTGGATATTGATATGATTGCCGGGCCAACGGAACTTGTGATTATTGCTAATCGTTTTAGCGATCCTAAATTTATTATCGCCGATCTCCGGGCGCAGTCGGAGCATGCTAAGGGCTTAGCAATTTTAATTACAAATTCTAAAAGTTTAGCTAAAGAAGTTAAGTCCCAGATGGACGGGGATAATGGTTATATTATTTTAACCAAGAATTTAGACGAGGCAACCGAAATTTCTAATCGCATTGCCCCGGAGCATTTAGAGATCATGGTCCAGAACCCCAAGGCATTACTGAAACGGATAAAAAATGCCGGAGCGATATTTTTGGGGCCGTATTCGCCGGTGGCAGTGGGGGATTATGTCGCTGGGCCAAGCCACGTTCTACCGACCCAAGGCACGGCGCGGTTTTTTTCGGGTTTAAGTGTTTTTGATTTTGTGAAAAGCAGCCACGTGATTAGTTATTCTAAAAAAACATTAGAAAGAATGCGTGAGCCGTTAGAAAAAATTGCCGGTATTGAGGGGTTAGCCAAACATATTGATTCCCTGAAAGCAAGGTTTTTATAATTATAAATAAGAGTAATTAAATAAATTTGGGGAGAAAAATGAAGAAAAGAACGAGCGTCATAAAAAGAAAAACTAAAGAAACGCAGATTGCGGTAAAACTTTTGATTGAAGGCCAGGGAAAAAGTAAGATTGATACTGGGATTGGGATCTTGGATCATTTATTAGAACTCTTTAGTTTCCATGGGTTATTTGATTTAGAGGTTAAGGCGCAAGGTGATTTTAAGGTTGATATCCACCACACCAATGAAGATATCGGGATTGTGCTAGGTGATGCTTTTAAAAAGGCTTTAGGAGATAAAAAAGGTATTAAAAGATTTGGTTCCATCGCGGTGCCCATGGAAGATGTCGTGGCTAATGTTGTAGTCGATATTAGCGGCCGGGGGTATTTTAATGGCATCAAAGCGGCGTTAAATAAACTTCCCAAGATTGCCAAGGACGAGGGGTATTCTTTAGAGTATGCGAATCATTTTTTTGAAGCTTGGGCAAAAAGGCTGGGGATGAATCTGGATATTAGTTTGTCGAGCCTCAATCCGGATTTACATACTAATTTAGAACCGATTTTTAAAGGATTGGGTATTGCTTTGGATCAAGCCACGCAAATTGACCCGCGCAGAAAAGGAATCCCTTCCACTAAAGGTGTGATTGACTAATGCAGATTGCGATTATCGATTATGGAATGGGCAATATTCATAGCGTTGCTAAAGCTTTTGAATTTTGCGGGGCCAAAGCCGTGGTGACTAATAATAAAAAACAGATTGCCGCCTGCCAAAAGATCGTGCTTCCCGGAGTGGGTGCTTTCGGAGACGCGGTAAGTGAATTGGAGAAACAGGGTTTAGTCGAGTTTCTTAAAGAAGAGATTAAGAATAAAAAACCTTTTTTAGGGATTTGTTTAGGGCTGCAGCTTTTACTGGAAACGAGCCAGGAGGCAAAAGATAAAAAAGGCCTGGGGGTTTTTAGGGGAGAGATTGTCAAGTTTAGCGTGGAAAATAAAGAAAAGATTCCGCATATGGGT
>CAIVOB010000078.1 GCA_903907475.1 Candidatus Omnitrophota bacterium | reverse complement strand
CAAAAAGGCAAAGATGGGAAATGGTATAGCACCGTTATCCCCGAAACTAAAGAGCTCAAAGAACAGTTAGCGCAAGTGGTTCTAGAAGCTTATCAAGGCAGTTAAAAGAATTGGGGACGGTTCTATTTAAATAAATAGAACCGTCCCCAATATAAAAAATGAATATTTATCTCGTGGGATTTATGGGCACCGGAAAAACTTCTGTGGGGAGGTTGTTGGCTCAAAAGGAAAGTAAATTTCGTTTTGTGGATTTGGACGAATTGATTGAATTAAAAGAGCAACGCCGGATTGTGGATATCTTTGCTGAGGAAGGCGAGGCGTATTTTCGTAAGGTGGAAAAGAAAATTTTAAAATCCGTGGCGACTCAAAAACAGTTTATTGTTGCTTGCGGTGGAGGGATAGTTTTAGATCAAGAGAACTTTAAGATCATGAGAGCCACCGGGAAAGTTATTTGCTTGACGGCTTCGGCCAAAGAGATTTTTAAAAGAGTCTTAACTAATTCTGAGCGTCCGCTTTTAAATGTCGCGCATCCTCAAAAGCGAATTGAGCTATTATTAAAGATGCGTGCTCCTTATTATTTAAAGGCCGATAAAATAATTGATACTACGGATTTGTCGCTTAAGGAAGTTACTAAAAAGATTGCAAAATTAATTGCAACTTGCAAATGAATGATCGCCAAGCTTTAATTTCTCTTAACCTTATCTCGCAGATCGGGAGTGTGCGCTTAAGTGTCTTACTTGAGTCTTTTAGGACTCCAGGGGAAATTTTTCAAGCTAAGCGTAAAGATTTAATTGCGATAATCGGAGAGCATTTAGGCTCAAAGATTGCGGATTTTAATCGGCAGGAATTGGATGAAGATTTAACTTTAGCCCAAAAATTCGGGGCGAAGGTTATTACCATAGCTGATCCGGAATATCCGCAGAATTTATTACAGATTCCCGGTGCGCCGCTAGTACTTTACTGTTGGGGTGAGTTTTGCCCGGAGGATAATTTAAGCTTAGGGATTGTCGGTTCGCGTCAGGCTTCATTTTATGGCTTAAGTAGTACCGAAAAATTTGCTGTGGAATTAGTGCAAAAAAATTTGACGATTGTTTCCGGCTTAGCCAGGGGGATTGATACTTGCGCGCACCGCGGAGCTTTAAAAGCAGGGGGTCGGACGCTGGCGGTGATTGGTAGCGGTTTAAGCAATATTTATCCTCCGGAAAATGAAAACTTAGCTAAAGCGATTGCGGAGTCCGGGGCAGTAATTTCGGAGTTTCCGATGCGCGCTCTTCCTTTGCCGAATAATTTTCCGCGGCGTAACCGCTTGATTAGTGGTTTGAGTTTAGGGGTTTTGGTCACGGAAGCAGCGAGAAATAGCGGAGCTTTAATTACCGCGGATTTTGCTTTGGAACAAGGTAGAGAGGTTTTTGCTTTGCCGGGTAGAATTGACGCTCTGCAGTCTTGGGGAACAAATGCTTTAATTAAACAGGGTGCAAAGCTAGTTACCTGTGTTGAGGATATTTTGGAGGAATTAAATTTTTCGGCAAGTTTTGCCGTTAAAAAAAATCAGCCGGAAGTAACTCTTGATCTTCAAGATAATAAAAAGCAAACCGCTCTTTTTGATTACATTCAGAAGGAGGCAATTAGTTTTGATGATTTAATGCAAAAGACTACTTGGGGTGCGGGTAAGATCTCTCAATCAATTTTAAAATTACAACTGCAGAATTTAATCAAAGAATTACCGGGAAAACATTTTATAAGGAACTAAATGGCTAGAAATCTAGTAATTGTCGAGTCACCAACTAAGGCTAAAACGATTGGTAAAATTTTAGGCGCGGATTTTAATGTTGTTTCTTCGATGGGGCACATCATTGATTTGCCGCAAAAAAAGTTGGGGGTGGATGTTGAGGATAAATTTAAGCCGGATTATACTGTTCTGCCCACTCGTAAAAAGTTAGTAACGCAATTAAAGAAAGATGCTAAAGGTTGTGAAAAGATTTATATGGCAACTGACCCTGACCGGGAAGGTGAAGCAATCGGCTGGCAAATTAAGGAGAAGATTTTTAAGGGCAAAGAAGTCTTGCGCGTAAGTTTTCATGAGATTACTCCGCAAGCAGTAAAGGAAGCTTTTGCGCATGCTCGGGAGTTTGATTTAAATATGATTGAGGCCCAGGTTGGGCGCAGGGTTCTTGATCGCCTCGTGGGATATTTTTTAAGTCCTTTGCTTTGGAAGAAATTAGCCCGTGGATTAAGCGCTGGACGGGTGCAGTCAGTAGCTTTGAGATTAATTGTTGAACGAGAACGGGCGATTCAAAAGTTTAAGGCCCATGAATACTGGGAGATTACTGCAGATTTATTTAAGTCGAAAGTCTTTGGTGAAAGTAATTTTACTGCTAAATTAGAAAAAGCAGATAATGAAAAATTTGAAATTGGGAAAAAAATAGATGCCGAAGATATTTGCGCTCAGTTAAAGCAGCAAGAGTTTAAGGTTGCCCAGATTAAAAAGACAGAAAAAAAGCGTAATCCCGCAGCGCCATTTATTACAAGCACTTTGCAGCAGGAGGCATTTAATAAATTAAGGTTTAATGCTTCTAAAACGATGTTGGTGGCGCAACAGCTTTATGAAGGTATTGATATCGGGGGGGATAATCCTCTGGGTTTAATTACTTATATGCGTACAGATTCACCGCAGGTTTCACTTGAGGCAATTACGGAAGTGCGGGAGCATATTAAAAGAAATTTTGGTAATGATTTTTTACCGGAAAAACCTAATCAATATAAGGCAAAAAAATCGGCTCAGGAAGCGCATGAGGCGATCCGGCCCAGTTATGTCAGCCGGGCTCCGGAGAGTTTAAAAGATTTTCTTAATTCTGATCAGCTACGTTTGTATGAATTAATCTACAATCGTTTTTTAGCTAGCCAAATGAAGCCAGCGGAGTTTTTAGCTACGAGTGTTGATATTACCGCGGGTAAATATTCATTTGTTGCTAATGGTAACCATTTACTTTTTGAAGGATTTCTGGCCGCTTATAAAAAAGAAGTTGATGAAGAAAAAGAAGAAGAGACGGAAGATAAAGAAAAAACAAAAAATGTTATTCCTCCGCTTGAGCTAGGTGAAATTTTAGGAGTCAAAGCATTAACCCCGTCACAACATTTCACTAAACCTCCAGCCCGGTTTTCGGATAGTTCTTTAGTAAAAGCTTTAGAAGAAGAAGGGATTGGCCGGCCGTCAACGTACGCTCCGATTATTTATACTCTCATCTTGCGTGATTATGTGCGGCGTATTAAAGGTTATCTCAACCCTACGGAGTTAGGTTTTAAAGTTAGTGATATGCTGGTGGAGTATTTTCCTAAAATTATTGATGTTAAGTTTACCGCGGCGATGGAAGAAAAACTTGATCAAGTTGAGGAAGGCACGCTCAAGCGTTTGGAGGTCTTAGATGAATTTTATGCTCCGTTTAAAGAAAGTTTAGATTTTGCCCAAACTAATATTGTGAAAGAAGTTATTACCACGGATCAGATTTGCGATAAATGTGGTAAGCCGATGATTTTAAAATGGGGCCGGCGGGGTAAATTTTTAAGTTGTGCGGCTTTTCCGGAATGTAAAAATTCTAAATCGATTACTTCCGGAGTAAAATGTCCGCTTGAGAATTGTCCGGGTGAGTTAGTGGAACGGCGCTCCAAGCGCGGATTCTTCTATGGTTGTACAAATTTTCCGGCCTGTACTTATACGGCGCGTACTTTACCTGATGAAAAAGAATAACTATGGAAAAGTATATTGAAAAATTTGTGCGTTACTTAGAAATTGAAAAGAATTATTCGCCGCATACAATTTTAAATTATAAATTAGACTTGCAAAATTTTAATAATTTTCTTGCCGGAATGGATTTAGAAAAGATCGATTATCTAAATTTAAGAAAATATTTGGCAGTCTTAAAAGAAAAGAATTTAGGTAACCGTACTGTGGGCCGCCGGCTTTCCGCTCTGCGGAGTTTTTTTCGGTTTCTTTCCCGCGAGGGATATATTAAGACGAATCCCATTCTTTTGCTTTCGAGCCCGAAGCTGGATAAACATTTGCCTTCTTTTATGACCGAGGATGAAGTGGCGAGGTTAATTGATTCGGCTTTTGGTAAAGATGCTAAGGATTTATTAGGTTTACGGGACCGGGCGATTTTAGAGGCGTTTTATTCAAGTGGTTTGCGGATTTCGGAACTGGTGGGCTTAAACTTGGATGATATTGACGCGATCAGTGGAATTATAAAAGTACGGGGGAAAGGCAAAAAGGAAAGAATTGTTCCGATTGGAGAAGCGGCTTTGCAGGCGATTAAAAAATATTTGGATTGCCGGAAAATTCAAACCAATGTTTTATTTTTGAATAATAATAAAAGGCGCTTAACAACGCGCGGGGTGAGTTTTATCTTGTTGCATTATTTAAAGAGCGCCGGGATAAAACCCGGGGTTTCGGCGCATACTTTTCGGCATTCTTTTGCCACGCACTTATTAAATCGCGGAGCGGACCTGCGTACGGTGCAGGAGCTTTTGGGGCATGCCAATCTTTCGACGACGCAGATCTATACCCATTTGACGACCGAGCGATTAAAAAGTGTTTATGATAAGGCGCATCCGCATGCTTAGAAAAACAGAAAAACAGAAAAACAGAAAAACAGAAAAACAGAAAAACAGAAAAACAGAAAAACAGAAAAACAGAAAAACAGAAAAACAAAGTTAGTTATAGGATCGAGAGAAAATGTTTATAATTTATAATCTGATAT
>CAIVOB010000077.1 GCA_903907475.1 Candidatus Omnitrophota bacterium | reverse complement strand
TGAAACATCTACGCGGTATTTATTTTTCGCTAGCTTCGCAGATAATAATACCACAATTGGACAGTTAGAACTAGCGGCAAGGCTAAAAGCACCGAAAGGAAAATAGGCTTTATTTTTTAAAAATGAAATCTCTAGCGCTTCAAATCCATATTTACGGTCACCCATAATGGAAACAATCCCACCTGTTTTTAAAACTTGCATTGCTTCTACGACTCCCCCCAGAAATCCATCGGGAGAGATAATTTTAATAAAACTGTCTTGAGCGTCAATATTTAAGGACTCTTTTACCGCGGCGTTATCTTCCGGCCGCATCACCAGATATACCGGTTTGTTTAATTTTTTTAAAGTCGTTAAGGCGATTTGCCAATTTCCCACGTGCGCCGTTAAAAGTACAAAACCCTTATCTTTAGAAGCTAATAAATTACTTAGTTGCTCATAACCTTGGAGTTCGATGTCAAAGTGAATCTTTCCCGAGAGCATTGCTCCCCGGTCAATGAGCTGTTTGCCTTGGCTGATAAACAAGCGGTAAATTTCTAACCGGCACTTAAGAAAATTAGCACTGGGGAATCTTTTTCGAATGTAACTTAAAGCGCTTGTTACCGCGCTGTGATCAAAAATCAAATAATGTAAAGCTACGAAATATAGTAAAGCATAGGCACCGTTTAAACCCGTGAATCTTAAAAATATTTTAAAAAACCAGAATCCTAAACGGTTACCTCTTTTTTTAACGGTAATCTTATTTTTATTAGGAGTGTTTGGCATTTTTGATCAATTGGCGTTGGATTCCTTGCGCTGTAAAATAAATTATTATACTGATGATTAATGTCAATAATGGAGCAAGTACTAATGAACCCAGAAACCATTCCCAGATTCTTTCCGGTATATTGCCAAAAATTGCTTGCCAGGAAATAACGGTCAGCCATTTTTGGTGGAGTAAAAAGTGCCCCATTTCAATGCAAGCTACCGGCACAAAAGGCGGCATACATAGATTTTGCACGCTTAAAGCCATAATTTTATTTAAATGCAGCCGGCTGGTGACATAAAGCACTGCTAGCATATGAAAGGAAACTAAAGGTAAAACACCCAAGAAGACTCCTACTCCGGCAGAGATCGCCAGTCCCAGTGGAGTGGCATTTTCTTGTAGTAAGTTTTTTAATAATTTTAACGGATGGGTGAAAATTTTTAAGGATTGATTATTTTTTATTCGTGAAATTACTTTCGGATACGGTAGCGGTATAAGCCGGCGTCCGATTAAACGTAAATGCATTAAACTAATGCGTAAATTATCAAGCAGCGGATGAAAACTGCTGACGCGTAAATGCGCTTCAGGATAAAAGACTTTAATCGGGACTTCTTTGAGTGCTAATCCCGCCCAAGATGCGCGGGTTAAAATTTCAGTTTCAAAATCATAATAATTACCGCTGGTTTTAATTTGCGCAAGATAGCGCACCGGGTAACTTCGGAATCCGCTTTGTGAGTCGTTAATCGCGACTCCGGTTTCCAGGCGTAGCCAAAAGTTGGAAAAGGCGCGGCCGAATTGACTTTTTCCAGGAACATTTTTTTGTTTAAAATCCCGACAACCAATAATAATTGCAGCTTCATTTTGATCTAAAAGTGCGATGAATTTAGCCAGATCCTCAGGGTAATGTTGCAGGTCAGCATCAATCGTGAGCATGAATTTTCCGTTGTGTTTTTGAATAAAATCTAATGCGCTGCGGATTGCCTGTCCCTTACCTAAATTCTTTTCATGTTTTAAAACTTTAACTTTGGTATTGGCAAATAACTCGGCAATATTGCCTTCCGTTGATCCGTCATCAACCACCAGTATTTGCGGTAGATATTTTTGACAGTCGAAAGCTACTTTTTGAATGGTTTTAAGATTATTAAAAGTGGGAATCACGCACCAAATATCCTGGAGGTGAATAGAATTATTATTTTGCATTCTGTTTTTTGCGGTTGCGTTTGGCATTTCCCGGAATGAGCATCTCCCAAAGTGAACCGGAGTATCCGAGCTGATGTAAAAATGCCAAACTGTTGTCTAAAGCATCAGGCGGGAAAACGCAATTACGGATTCCTTTAAAAGCTTCAGTTAAGGTTTCTTCTAGCCAAATTCTGTCTAGGCCCGGAGCAATGTAATAAACCGGCTCCAGTAAGTCTTGATCCGGTTTAAGCAGCCCTTCTTTAATCGCTAATTGGGCTAATGGTGTTTTGGGTAAGATGCGGATTCCCATAAAAATAAAAGAAGCGGTTTTAGTTAAACTTTTAATATTATTAATTCCTGTCATTACCGTCTCTTTGGTCTCCCCGGGCGAACCGAACATAAAATAGTGCGCGGTAGCGATATTATATTTAGCAAACAAAGCGTTACATTCAATCACATCTTGAAATAAGAAGGATTTGCCTAATGCTTTTAAAGTGATGTCGGAGCTGGCATCCGCGCCAATCTCCGCGGCTTTTAAGCCGGTTTCTTGCATTAATACCAGCGCCGCATCATCTAAGCCTTGAGGTTTAAAAAATGCCGTCCAGGGGATATTAATTTTTCGTTTTTTCATTTCTGTTAAAACTTTAAGATAATTACCAGCGTCATCATTAAATACTGAATCGGTGAAGAAAATATATTTTGCTTTAAAGTTTAAGATTAAATTTTGAATATCATCAACTACTGCTTGGGTATCGCGCGTGCGGATATCCGCTCCTTCTAATATGGGATATGAGCAATAGACGCATTTATGCCGGCAGCCGCGTTTAGTTTGCACGCTGGCAACATTACCGCTTTTAAGATAAAATTGCATAATTTCGGAATCATAGTCGGCAGAAGGAATTTGGGTGGAACATAATTTAGGTGCTGAGCGGATAATCTTCTCTTTAGGGTAAACTCCTTTGCTCGCTTGGTCCAGGAAGTCAATAATTAAAGCCTCCCCCTCTCCCATAATTCCATAATCGGCGCCCACTTTTTTAAGGATCGTTTCCGGCATGATCGAAAAACCGGAGCCGCCTAAGATTATTTTTGCCTTGCTTACTTGGCGAATCTCCTGAACGATATTTTTTACGGTCGCGATATACCGTTGCTCATTAAGTAAATTTACATTATCAATATTGCGGATCGAGATTCCGATAATTTCCGGGGCGTAGGTTTTAATGGCGCCAGTTAATGTTTCCATTGAGCGGTTAGCGGCCAGAAAATCAAACTGTTTAACGCTATGTCCGGCATTTTTAAGGCTGGCGGCAATCATACTTAAACCTAAAGGGTACACGGAATAAGGAGTGTTGGCGATATTTGAGGAGATTAAGAAAACTTTCATGGTTGTTTTTTTCCCCATTTGGACCGCTCTCTTAACGGGGGGCCGGCGTAGGTGCCATCAAGTTTTTCTTTTTCGATTACTTTAAGATAGAGTTTGGCCATCTTCATTTCTTTGCTATAGTCAGAATAAAAAGTGTTCCAGGCGTATTCATACATTTTTTCTAACGCATCAACGCTCATTTTTGCCGGTTTAAAGACTACTTCTCCTCCGGTATAATTAATCCAGTTATTATGCAGAATCCGGCCCTCTTTTTCTAACTGCGTTCTGATTGGAGTATGCGCAAAAGGAGTCAGAATGGTAAATTCCGCCAGATCGAGTTTAATCTCTAGCAGAAAATCCACTAAGCGTTTAATATAATCTTCGTCATGATTATCCATTCCCAGGATAATGGTGCCTTCGACACCAATTCCTCGGTCCTGCAGGCGTTTGACTTTTTTACGGATATGCTCGGAGGTGTCTACTACCGCCTGATAGACATACCAACATCCTGCCTTAACTGCCAGATCGAGAATTTCATCGTTATCTTTAATCGGATGCGAAACCCATTTTTTCTTTAAAGGCGCGATGGCTTTAAATAATTCTTTCTCCCAGGCATCATTTTGCGCTAAAGAATTATCAACAATAAATAAACGGTTATTTTGGATACTTGCTAATTCCTTAACCACTAAATCAATCGGCCGCGGGCGAAATTTACATCCGCCTAAATACGGAGTGCAGCAGGGAAAACAATTAAAACGACAACCGCGTGAAGCATGAACTAAATCTACCATTTGGACGCCGCGAAAATTATAAAGCGGGCGTTTTAAAATATCCCGCCGCGCGTTTCCGATCAAATTGGTATCCGGAAAATTATTTAAATAATTATAAACTTTCTTTAAAGATCCGTTTTTAAAGTCAGCGATAACTTCTTCCATTCTGCCTTCGGCTTCTCCCAAAAAGACGCTGTCGGCATGTAAAGCGGTTTCTTCGTAATGCAGCATCGTGGCAATTCCGCCGAATAAAACTTTTTTTCCTTTTTGGCGGTATTGATCGGCAATCTCCCAGGCACGGGGCATTTGACAGGTGAGCATTACCGATAAACAGATAAAATCCGCTTCGGCGTTAAAATCTAAAATTTCGACGTTTTCGTCGCAAAAAGATACTTCCACGTTACCGGGAATGGTGGCCGCAAAACATATCGGGCCATGGGGAGGTAAATTAAATTCCGGTTGGTTCTTCAATTTTGGCCACTTAGGATAAATAAGTTTTAATTTCATTTTTGTAAGATATTGCAAATCGCCGTTTTAGAATCGGCGTTAACGAGAATTATAGTTTTGTGTTTTTCATCTTTAAACATATTTAAGGCGTATTCTAGGGAGTTTTCTTTAAATTCTTTTGCAAATCCTAAATATAAAAGTTTACCGGTTAATCCAAAATGAATCGCCGCTTCTGCTAAAGGGCTTGATGGTAAAGTGTAGATAAAAAGATTCCCGCGTGCCAAACTTCTTCCGTGAAGCGCGTAATCATTAAAATAAGCCAGGTTTGCATCTTGTGATCCTTGAGCGTTGGCGCCTAAAATGGAAAGATCCTGTTTTTTACCCTTGGCATAAGAGATCTTCGCGTCATATAAAGCCAGGGCAATGCTAATGATAGTGAATTTAGAAATTGTATCAAAACGTAGGAAATTTGCTATAGGATATTTTAAAATTTCCGGTGGTAAGTGTGCGGGTAGAAACCTTAAATCCGAATATGTTTGCTCCAATTGCCGTTTCCGGCAACCGTATTTTTTTTCTGTAATCCAACCGGTACCTTTAATCATTTATATTTTTTAGTAGTGGTTTTAAAATTAAAACGGTATTTATTCCGCCGAATCCGCAATTATTAAGCATGATTAGCGGTGATTTTAATTTCCTAGTTGATGT